>JAGKSZ010000177.1 GCA_018991295.1 Porphyrobacter sp.
AAATCTCGCTCGCGTCCGAGGCTGCTGCCGAAATTGCCGACCTGCTCTGCGCCGAACCCGAGGTAAAACCCATCGGCCTTGGTGCGCGCGATTCGCTCAGGCTGGAGGCGGGGCTGCCGCTTTACGGCCATGACCTTTCGCCTGAAACCAGCCCGATCGAGGCGGGCCTCATCTTCGGCATCAACAAGCGCCGCCGCACGGAAGGCGGCTTTCCCGGTGCTGAGCGTATCATCCGCGAGCTGGGCGAAGGCACCATCCGCAAGTGGGTCGGCCTGAAGATCGAGGGCCGTCTGCCCGCGCGCGAGGGCGCAGAAGTGTTCAGCGGCGCTGACCACATCGGCACCGTCACCTCGGGCGGCTTCTCGCCCACTCTGCAAGCGCCCATCGCGATGGCCTATGTCGCCAGCGACTATGCCGCCATCGGCACCCAGATCGAAGTGGAAGTGCGTGGGCGTCGCCTCGCCGCCACCGTCTCGCCCACACCTTTTGTCCCGCACCGCTACCACAGGGGGAATTGACCCATGCGTTACTATACTGACGAACACGAATGGATCGAAGTCGAAGGCGATATCGCCACAGTCGGCATCACTGATTACGCGCAAGGCCAGCTGGGCGACATCGTCTTTGTCGAACTGCCCGAAGTCGGCGCGATGATCGAACAGGGCAAGGATGCAGCTGTCGTCGAGAGCGTGAAGGCCGCCTCTGACGTCTATGCCCCGATCACCGGCGAAGTGACCGAGACGAACAGCGCGCTCGAAGAAGATCCCTCGCTCGTCAACTCGGCGCCCGAAGACGCGGGCTGGTTCTTCAAGATGACCATCGAGGCCCCCGCCGAGCTCGACAAGCTGATGGACGAAGACGGCTACAAGGCTTTCCTCGAAGGGCTCTGATCCCCGCTCACCACCCTCTCCCAAGCTGAGGCTTAACACCCATGCGCTACCTCCCTCTCACCGATACCGACCGGCAGGCAATGCTGGCGACCATCGGCGCTTCGACCATTGATGATCTGTTTGTCGATGTGCCTGAAGTCGCCCGTCTGGATGGCCCGATTCACGGCCTGCCGATGCACGCATCCGAAATGGCGGTCGAACGCCACATGAAGGCGCTCGCGGCCAAGAACCTGGTGGCAGGCGAGGTGCCGTTCTTCCTTGGTGCGGGGGCTTACCGGCACCACGTGCCCGCGAGTGTCGACACGATCATCCAGCGCGGCGAGTTCCTTACCGCCTACACGCCCTACCAGCCGGAAATCGCGCAGGGCACGCTGCAGATGCTGTTCGAGTTCCAGACGCAGGTTGCCCGCCTTTATGGCTGCGCGGTGGCCAATGCCTCGCTCTATGACGGTTCGACCGCGTGCTGGGAGGCCGTGGCGATGGCGACCCGCGTGACCAAGCGCAAACGCGCCGTGCTCTCGGGCGCGCTCCACCCGCATTATGCGCAGGTGGTCAAGACCATGGCGCACTTCACCGGTGACGAGATCGCCGACGCGCTCCCCGCAATCACGCCCGATCCGGAACTCTCGGGCCTGATCGCCCGGATCGACGAGGACACGGCCTGCGTCGTGGTGCAATATCCCGACATTCTGGGGCGCATTTCCGACCTCACCCCGGTGGCCGAAGCCGCCCATGCCAAGGGCGCGCTGCTGGTGGTGGTGAACACCGAACCCGTGGCACTGGGCGCGATCAAGAGCCCGGGCGAAATGGGCGCGGATATCGTGGTGGGCGAGGGCCAGTCCCTGGGCGTCGGCCTGCAATTTGGCGGGCCTTACCTCGGTCTGTTTGCCGTGCGCGACCCCAAGCATGTGCGCCAGATGCCGGGCCGCCTGTGCGGTGAGACCACCGATGCTGAGGGCAAGCGCGGTTTTGTGCTGACGCTCTCGACCCGCGAACAGCACATCCGCCGCGAGAAGGCGACCAGCAACATCTGCACCAATTCCGGCCTGTGTGCGCTGGCCTTCACCGTCCACATGACGCTGCTGGGCGAAACCGGCCTCAGGCAGCTGGCGGCCGAAAACCACCGCCTCGCCTGCATTGCCGCCGACCGGCTGGCAAAGGTGCCGGGCGTCGAAGTGCTCAACAACGCCTTCTTCAACGAATTCACCCTGATGCTCGGCGGCAAGCCCGCCCGTGAGATCATCCGTGACCTCGCTGATCGCGGCGTGCTCGGCGGGGTTTCGCTTGGGCGTCTTTATCCGGGTGTCGAAGCGCTGGAACACGCGCTGCTTGTCGCTGTGACGGAAACCACCACCGAGGAAGATATCGAGCGGCTCGCTCAGGAGCTTGAAGCCAGCATCAAGGAGACCGTGTGATGAACGCACCCAACAAGAGCGGCTGGAAGCCGGAGATGCAGGTTGCAGAGAGCGGCTTCCTTGGCGGTCCCGTCACCTCGACCGGCAATCGCGGGTTGATGCTCGAAGAAGCGCTGCTGTTCGAAATCGGCCGCGCTGACGTGACCGGCGTGGATCTGCCCGAAGTGGACGCGAACGCTGCGACCCGTCTTGGCGGTCTTGCGCGCAGCAATCCCATCGGCCTTGTCGGCCTGACCGAGCCGGAAACGGTGCGCCACTACACGCGCCTTTCCCGCCAGAATTACGGGATCGACCTCGGGTTCTTCCCGCTCGGCAGCTGCACGATGAAGCACAACCCGCGTTTGAACGAGAAGATGGCGCGGCTGCCGGGCTTTGCCGACATCCACCCGCTTGCGCCGCAAAGCTCGGTTCAGGGCGCACTGGAGGTGATCCACCAACTGGGCGAATGGCTGTGCAAGCTCACCGGAATGCCCGCCGTCGCCATGAGCCCCAAGGCGGGGGCCCACGGCGAGTTGTGCGGCATCCTTGCGATCCGTGCAGCCCATGAAGCGCGCGGTGACGCGCGCGAGGTTGTGCTGGTGCCTGAAAGCGCCCATGGCACCAACCCCGCCACCGCCGCCTTCGCGGGCTACCGCGTGGAAGATATCCCCGCGACGCCGGAAGGCCGCGTCGATGTGGCCGCACTCAAGGCCCGCCTCGGGCCGGATGTAGCCGGCGTGATGATCACCAACCCCAACACCTGCGGCCTGTTCGAAAAGGACTTCCGCGAGATTGCGGACGCGGTCCATGCAGCGGGCGGATACGTCTATTGCGACGGGGCGAACTTCAACGCCATCGTCGGCAAGGTGCGCCCGGGCGATCTGGGCGTCGATGCGATGCACATCAACCTGCACAAGACCTTCTCGACCCCGCATGGCGGCGGCGGGCCGGGTTCGGGGCCGGTGGTGCTGTCCGAGGCGCTGGCGCCCTTTGCCCCGCTGCCCTTCATCCGTCAGTCGGGCGAGGGCGAGTTCTACCTCGTTGAGGAAGAAAACCGCGAGGAGCGCGGGCCCAGCTTCGGGCGCATGACCGCCTTCCACGGGCAGATGGGCATGTTCACCCGCGCGCTGACCTATATCCTCAGCCACGGGGCCGATGGATTGAAGCAGGTTGCCGAGGACGCCGTGCTCAACGCCAACTACATTCTGCGCAGCATGGAAGACATCCTCCACGCACCGTTCGGCGCGAGCGGGCCGTGCATGCATGAGGCGCTGTTTGGCGACAAGGACTTCACCAATGGCCTTTCCACGCTGGACGTTGCCAAGGGCCTGATCGACGAGGGCTATCACCCGATGACGGTCTATTTCCCGCTGGTGGTCCACGGCGCGATGCTGGTCGAACCGACCGAAACCGAGAGCAAGGCCGCGATCGACCAGTTCATCACCGCCTTCCGCGGCGTGGTGGGCCGGGCGCTGGAGGGGGACGAGGCGTTGAAGCAGGCGCCTTACTACTCGCCCCGCCGCCGCCTCGATGAAACCGGCGCGGCCCGCAAGCCGAAGCTGGCGTTTGAGGGGTAACAGGACAAACCCCGTTCGTCCTGAGCTGTTGCGTAGCAGCACCGGCTCAGGGCGAACGGGAGTTGGTGCTATGAATTCGGAGGGGCGGGCCTGGTGTCCGCCCCTTCTGCGTCCGGCTCCTCTACCACCAGCCGGAACTGCTTGAGGTTCACGATCGCAAGGTAGAAGCCGACCACGGTCAGCACGCTTGACCCCAGCACGGCAAAACCCGCCCCCTGCGCGCCTTTCCAGCCGATGGCCATTTCCAGCATCAGCAGCGCAAGGATCGTCGGGAACAGCCGGACGAGGAAGGCAACGTGCGCCTTGCCAGCGGAGATCAGCAAGCTTTCAAGGCTCGCCCCCACCAGTTCGACTGCGCCAGCGATGCTGAGAATGATCATCGCCCAGTAGAACCCGGTGAACTGCTCGCCCGCGATCAGCGCGATGCCGGGGCGGCCGAACAGGATTGCGCTGCCCACCGCCGCGACCCCGGCCATCGCCGCGATATTCGCCATGCGCCGCGCGATTTCGACCGCAGAATCGCGCGATTGCACCAGTTCAGGCAGGATCGCCTTCGATATCGTCTGCGCCAGCGCGATCAGCGCCACGCCCAGCTGATTGGCGATGCGGAAACCGCCTGCCAGATAGGCCCCGCCAAAGGTACCGACGAGCAGGATCATCACCTGCTTGCCCGCCACCGCAAGGCTGCCCGACATGTTGGTGGACAGCACGAAGCGCCACGCATCCTTGTGCCGCGCCGGGATCGCCCGCAGGCTGATCGAAGCGAGACTGACCGGCTGCACCCGCGCAGCGACGATCCAAAGGGCGATGGCTGTCCCCACTTCCGATGCCGCAAAGGCCAGGATGAAGCCGGTGACATTGGGCATATAGAGCCATGCCAGCCCTGCACCGCTTGCGCGGATGATCGGCTGCACCGCTTCGGCCCAGGTTGCGCGGCCATATTCGGAATGGAGGCGCAGCATCCCCGTCGGCGTGGTGCGGATCGTCAGCAGCGAGATCACGCAATACCAGAAGGTCAGCCACAACAGATCAGGCGGCACATCGAGCCACAAGGGCGCAGTCAGCACCAGCAGTGCCGAGGCGAGTGTGCCGACCGCGACCGACAGCCCGTCCAGCGCAACGGCAAACCCCGTTGCCTCGCGCGCGCGGTCGATATCGACGCCGGGCTTGTCGGGATCGGCACCCCAGCGGACGATGAATTGCCAGGTCTGGAAGCTCGAAAAGCCGGTGATCGCCTGCCCCAGCGCGATAATCAGGGCAAAGTGGCCAAAGCCGTCAGTTCCCAGCGTGCGCGCGGCGATGGCGAGGTAGACGAGGCTGAGGACTGCGTTGAACCCGCGTCCGCCCAGCAGCCAGCCCATGTTGGCGAAAACCCGCTTCATGCTGCGTCAGGCGCGGGCCCGGTGGTGCGCCGGGGCAGGCAGGAGCGGGCTAAGCATGACCGCGCCCTTAGCCGCAAAGCGTCCGCTTAGCCAAGCACGGATGGCGAACGGCTTGTGACAAATGCAGCGGAGCGGGGGTGTGCAGGGTCAGGCGGGACAGGGTTTCAGGCGCAGCGGTTCGGGCGCGGGCTGCCTCGGCTCGCCCTTGTGCTGCACGATCAGCCGCTTATCCGCACCTGCGCTTTGCCCTGTCAGGCTGAGGGTCATCGACATCGCCCACGTGTCGCCTTCCCCCGCCATCGCCAGATCGAGCATTGCCGAGTTGTCAGGGCCTTCGGTGACACGGGTGGGGGTGCCATGGCTTTCGTAAAAGCCGATCCCGTCTGCTTCGATATCGAGCCGGAGGTCGGTATCCTGATCGCAGCTTGCGTTCTCGTCATCCCACACGCCGTGGAAGCGCACGGGTATGATCGCGCCGGAAGTGGGCTGCGCCGCCGACCCTATGGGCGCAGCCGCAGGGGTTGCCGCAGAAGCCGGTTCGGGCGCGGCGGTCTCGCCTTGTGGCTCACCCCCGCACGCTGTGAGGGCAAGGGGAAATGCCAGCCAGAGTGTGCGCATCCAGATCACCCCATCGTCGGAATGACGAAGGCGTTCGACCCGTCGCCGCCACCATCGGGCCAGCGCTGGGTGATCTTCTTGTTCTTGGTCCAGAACCTGAGGCCCTCGGTGCCATACTGGTCGATATCCCCAAAGCCCGAACGCTTCCACCCGCCGAACGAGTGATAGGCGACCGGCACCGGGATCGGCACATTGATGCCGACCATCCCGACATTGACCCGCGCCGCAAATTCGCGCGCGGCGTGGCCGTTGCGGGTGAAGATCGCGACGCCGTTGCCATACTGGTGTTCGGAGGGCAGGCGCAGCGCGTGTTCGAAATCGGCCGCGCGGACAATCTGGAGCACGGGGCCGAAGATTTCCTCCTGGTAGGACCGCATCTGCGGGGTCACATGGTCGATCAGGGTGGGGCCAACGAAGAAGCCCTTTTCGTGGCCTTGCAGCGTGAACCCGCGCCCGTCGACGACGATTTCGGCGCCCTCTTCCTCGGCGGTGGTGATCCACTGTTCGATCCGGGCCTTGTGTTCGGGCGTGACTACGGGTCCGTAATCCGCATCGGGATCGTTCGAGACGCCGATGCGCAGGCCGGCGATCGACTTCAGGAGCTTTTCCTTGAGCCGTTCGGCCGTTTCCTCTCCCACCGGCACCACCACGGGCAGCGCCATGCAGCGTTCGCCCGCCGAGCCGAAGGCCGCGCCGGTGAGGTCCGTGACGACCTGATCGAGATCGGCATCGGGCAGCACGATCCCGTGGTTCTTCGCGCCCCCGAAGGCCTGCACCCGCTTGTTGTTCGCGCTCCCGCGGGCGTAGATATATTGCGCGATGTCGGAGGAGCCGACGAAGCTGATTGCGGCGATATCGGGGTGGTCGATGATCGCGTCCACCATCTCCTTGTCGCCGTGGACGACCTGCAACAGGCCTTCGGGCGCGCCCGCTTCAAGGAATAATTCGGCTAGCCGCACCGGTACGGAGGGGTCACGCTCGGAAGGCTTGAGGATAAAGGCATTGCCCGCAGCGCACGCCATGCCGAACATCCACATCGGGATCATCGCGGGGAAGTTGAACGGGGTGATCCCTGCGCCAATGCCCAATGGCTGGCGCATCGAATAGACATCGATCCCCGGCCCCGCGCCGTGGGTATATTCGCCCTTCATGATCTGGGGGAGGCCGCAGGCATATTCGATCACTTCAAGGCCGCGCTGCACGTCGCCCTTGGCATCGGGGATGGTCTTGCCGTGTTCGCTGGAGAGCATCTCGGCCAGCGACTGCATGTTCGCCTCGACCAGCTGCTTGAACGCGAACATCACCCGCGCGCGGCGCTGGGGGTTGGTTGCCGCCCATGCAGGCTGGACGCGCTTGGCGGTCTCGACCGCGCGGGCGAGCAGTGCGGCATCGCCCAAGGCGACTTCGGCCTGCACTTCGCCGGTCGAGGGGTTCCAGACGCTGTGCTTGCGGGTGGGGGCGGGGCTGTCACCGACGATGAAGTGGTCGATCTGGCGCATGGATTGGGGTCTCCTGTCTCTGCCGCCCCAATGCCCCCCGAGGGCGCGCCATGCAAGCCTTGCGGCTCCCCTCAAAAGTGCTGGCATCCGCGCAAGCGGCGGGGCACGGTGTCGGCACGATGCAAGGATGAGGGACAGGATTATGGGCTTGGGCAAGGGATTGGTGCGGATCGTTCTGATAGCCGCGCTGGCAGCGGCCTGCGCGATGATCGGCGCTTCGCTGCAGGCGCAAGAGGCAGCGCGCGATGACAGCATTTTCCTTCCCGAAACCCTCGAACTCGCCGCCACCGGCTACACCTTCACCGAAGGCCCGGCGTGGGACGGGGCGCGGATCATCTTTAGCGATATTCCGGGCGATGCGGTGCATGTGCTCGTGCCGGGAGAGAGCGCGGCCAAGGTGCTCTATGCCCCCTCGGCCAATGCCAACGGCCATACCTTCGACTTGCAGGGGCGGCTGCTCAACGCTGAACACGGGAGCGGCGCCATCACCCGCTGGACGCTGGAAGGCGGGCGGCAGGTGATCGTTTCCGCCTATGAGGGCAAGCGCCTCAACAGCCCCAATGATGTGGTGGTGCGCAGCGACGGGCTGATCCTGTTCACCGATCCCCCTTACGGCCTTGGCCAGCGCACCAGCGAGGTGGGCTTCTCGGGCGTCTTCGCGCTTGGCGAGGCGAGCGGGCGCATGGTGCTGATTGACGATACCTTGAGCCGCCCCAACGGCCTCGCGCTCTCGCCCGACGAAACAGTGCTCTATGTCGGCGATACCGCGACGCAGACTGTGTGGGCCTATGATCTGGCCGCCGACGGCACCGCCTCGGGCAAGCGGCTCATCGTGGATGTAACCGACGACAGCAAGCCCGGGCGGGTGGACGGGGTGCGGGTCGACTGCAGGGGCAACATCTATGTTACCTGTCCGGGCGGCATCTGCGTGGTCGATCCGGTGCGCGGCATCGTGCTGGAACGCCTCGCCACGCCCAAGCGTGCGACCAACCTTGCATGGGGCGGAGCGGACCTCTCGGAGCTCTACATCACCGCGCTGACCGACGTGTACCGGGTCAAGACGCGGGCCAAGGGCACCGGTTCGTCCAGTCGCTGACGCTCCCCTCCCGCTTGCGGGAGGGGTTGGGGGGGGGGCGAGGCCGCAAGGCCTCGCACGCTTCCGGCGCGGAGGGGGCCGCTGGCATTGAGCCCTCGGCTGCGCCATCGGGCCCCACCCCCGACCCCTCCCTGAAGGGAGGGGAGAGTTAGTCCGAAGGGATCAGCGTGATCTCGGTCTGCCGCCCGTCGATATAGCGGACGGTTTTGCCGTCGAAGAAGGCATCCTCCTCGGTGCGGAAATCGACGCGCTGACCGCCCCATTCGGGCACTTGCGAATAGGATGTCAGCTCGATCGACCATGCGGTGTTCGCCCGGATCGGGCCATCCCCACGCGGATCGGCCTTCTGATTGTCCCAGAACCCGATGCTCGGCCCCGCGCCGTGACCGTGGTGGCCGATGGGGTGGGTATAGATCGAGGGATCGAGCCCTGCCGCGATGGCGTCCGCCCGCGCCTGTGCCAGCGCGTCATTGCCGCTGATGCCGACCTTGAAGGCGCGGGTGAGGAAATCCTGCACCCGGTTGCTGTTCGCAAGGCCGGCGCGCAGCCCCGCCGGGGCCGCCGTCTCGCCGGGTTTGAGCACATAGGCAAGGTGCTGGGTATCGGTGTTGAGCCTGAGGTATGTGATGCCGAAATCGGTCCACAGCAGATCGCCCGGCTGGATCACCTCCTCGCCTTCCAGCATGCCCTTCACGCCTTGCCGCTGGATCGCGACTGAGGGGTGGAACCACGGATCAAGGCCAAGCTGCATCAGCCGGTCGCGATACCACCATTGCACCTCTTCGGCGGTGGTGACGCCGGGCGTGATGACAGCCCGCGAAAACGCTTCACCGATCACCGCATGGGCGATGCGGACGACCGTGGGGTAAAGCTCCATTTCCGCCGGCGTGCGCGTTTCCAGCCAGCGGATCGCCAGCCCTTCGCCGCTGGTGACGCGATCATGGAGTGGCGCGGGCAGGGCTGACATGAACTTGTCGTACTGGCTCAGCGTCATCCCGTCCGCGAACTGATAGAGGTCGCTCGAGTTGATCGCGATTTTTCCCGGATTGCGGGCAGCGATGATCTCCGCGACAGCGGCCCACTGATCGGGTTGCTTGTCCGGGTCCCATGCAGGCGAGAACAATCCGCCAAGGCCATAACGGCTGACGGTGAGGCGTTCGACCGGCTGGCCATTGCCGGGATCGTGAAAGATCAGGATCGTGCGCCGCCGCGCGTGCATGTTTTCCGCATCGAGCATGGTGGCGACCACCGGCTCTTCGAAATATTCGCGCGCAACCAGCAGCCACAGGTCGATCCCCTCGGCGCGCATGATTTGCGGGATCAGGGTATCGAGCCGTTCGCGCAAGATCCGGTTTTCGAGCGCGGCGCGTTCGCGGGGGGCGAGGATTGCGGGCAGGGCAGGGGCGGCAACTTCAGTCTCGCTGAGCGGCAAGGGCGCGCCTGCCAGCGCAGGTCCTGCGGCAAGCAGCGCCGCCAGAGAAATGAAGTGCCGTCCGATCATGCCTGAAGCCCCTTGTCCTTGCAGCGCGACAGTGGCGCGGGGCGCACGCCGGATCAAGCGCGGCTTATTCGGACCCGTCGTCGAACCCGATTCGTTCGGCCGCTGCGCCCGACATGATGAAGCCGATGGGGCGTTCGGTTTCTTCTTGCAGGTGCGCGATCAGGCTGGCGGTGCGAGCAAGGAGCGAGATGCCCTTCAACGCCGCAAGCGGGAACCCGGCATCGAGCATCACGGCAGGGATCGCGCCGTTGACGTTGATGGGCAAGGATCGGCCGATCGCTTCGGGAAGCACGCCTTCGATGGTGCGCAGCATGGCGATGTGGGGGCCCTCCATGCCGTGTTCTTTGGCGAGCGCCAGCAGACGGTGCGCGCGCGGATCGCCGCCGGAGTGCTGGGGGTGGCCGAAGCCGGGGATGGCTTTCTTCTCCGCCCGCAGTGCCTTGATGGCCGCGATGGCGGTGGCGGCGGCATCCCCGCCCTCGGCATCGGCGACCACCTGCGCGTAAAACCGGCCCGCCACTTCTGCGCTCCCCAGAACCACGCTGCCGCAGCCAAGCAGGCCGGCAGCGACCGCACCATGGAAAGCTTCGGGCGCGGCGGCATAGGTCATGCGGGTGGCAACGACGCTGGGGACCAGCCCGTGTTCGGCAATCGCGCAAAGCACTGCATCGGCCAGCGCCTTCTGGGGCGCGCTTGGCATGGTGCCTGTCACCAGCAGCCAGAAATAGCTGGTGAAATCGACTTTCCCGATCACCTCGGAACACAGGTCCATGCCCCGCACCGTGATGCTGGTTGCATCCGAGGTGCAGATCGAAGTCACCGCATTATCCTGTTTGCCGATGCGCATGGGTTTGGCCTTTTCGTTATTCGAAGTTGATTTCGGTATGCGAAGAATATAGTGTCACATCTTCACCAAGGCAAGCAGATGGGATTTGTTGGATGACCGCTCGGCCCCTCGCAGGCGTTACCGTGCTCGAAATGGGCACTTTCATCACCGGGCCTGCCGCCGGGATGTTGCTCGCCGACATGGGCGCGGATGTCATCAAGGTGGAGCAGCCGGGCACGGGCGATCCGTTCCGCAGCTTCAAGGGCGAACTCTACAGCCCCCATTTCCAGACATACAATCGCAACAAGCGTTCAATCACGATTGACCCCAAGAAGGAAAGCGATCTTTTGGTGCTCGATCGGCTGGTCGAGGATGCCGACGTCTTCATCCAGAACTTCCGCCCCGGCGTGGCTGATCGGCTGAAGGTCGATGCCAAGCGGTTGCAGGGCATCAACCCCCGCCTTGTCTATGCCTCGATCTCGGGCTTCGGCAGCGAAGGGCCGGAGCGCGATCGCCCCGCCTTCGATACCGTGGCGCAGGCCGCATCGGGCTTTCTCAGGCTGCTGGTGAACCCCGAACACCCCCGCGTCGTCGGCCCGGCCATTGCCGATGCCATGACCGGATTTTACACCGCGCTGGGCATCCTTGCTGCGCTCAACGAGCGCCACACCACCGGCAAGGGCCGCGTGGTCGAAACCTCGATGTTCGAGGCGATGTGCCACTTCAACCTCGATGATTTCACCCATCTGCTTTCCGCCGATCAGGTGATGGGGCCGTACTCGCGTCCCCATGTCAGCCAGAGCTATGTCTTCCAGTGTGCGGACGGCAAATGGCTCGCGCTCCACATGTCCTCTCCCCCGAAGTTCTGGGAGAACCTCGCCATCGCGGTCGGCCAGCCCGATATGCTTTCGCTCCCCGCCTTCGAAAGCCGCGAGGCGCGCATTGCCCATTATGAAGACGTGGTCGCCTTCCTCGCCCCGATCTTTGCACGCCAGAGCCGCGATTACTGGACGGCGGAACTGACCCGGCTCGAAGTGCCCAATTCGCCCGTTTATGACACCACTGAAGTGCTCCAGACCGAGCAGGCGAAGGTGCTGGGCATCGAAGTGACCGACCCTGATGGCCCCAAGGGTCCGTTCCGCACCATCCGTTTCCCCCTGTCCTTCGATGGCGAGCGGATGGACAGCGTCACCGCGCCGCCCCTATTGGGGGCAGACGATGCGGCGATCCGCCGCTCCATCGAAAGGCCGGTGCATGGGATCCGCAGGGGCTGAAGCCGAAGACAACGGGGCTGGAACGGGCGCAGGGGCAAAGGACCCCGAATTCCTCTCGACGCTGGAACGGGGCCTGCGCGTCCTCAAGGCGTTCGATGAGGATCACCCCGAAATGACCCTTTCTGAAGTCGCGGCCAAGACCGCGCTTCCCCCTGCCGTGGCGCGGCGCTGCCTGATCACGCTGGTGGAGCTGGGCTATGTCGGCCAGCACGAACGCAAGTTCCTGCTGCGCCCGGCGGTGCTGACGATCGGATCGGCCTTCAGCGCATCGATGCAAATCGAACAGGTGGTGCTGCCGCCCTTGCAGGGCTTGCGCGATCAGACCGGGGACAGCGCCAGCCTGGCGGTGCTTTCGGGCACCAATATCCTTTACGTCGCCCATGTCTCGACCGACCGGCGCTTCCGGGTGGCGGCCGGCGTGGGCACGCGCTTTCCCTTCCATGCCACCCCGCTGGGCAAGGCGCTGGCCGCGCATCTGCCCGAGG
>JAGKSZ010000178.1 GCA_018991295.1 Porphyrobacter sp.
CGGCAGCGCACGATAGAACGCGGGCGGGCGCCCGGAGCGCCCGGCGATCGGGGACGAGGGGACATGAGCGACTTCCGCAGGCTATCGGCCACCATGCTGGCGAGCCCGCAGATCACGGCGGAGGACGTGGCCGCAGCGAAGGCGGCAGGCGTCCCGCTGATCGTCAACAACCGCCCCGACCGGGAGGATCCCTTCGCCCCGCAAGGTGCTGAAATCGCAGAGGCCGCCGCTGCTGCGGGGCTTGCCTACACCGCAATCCCGATCGGCCATGCGGGCTTTTCCGAACCGCAGGTCGATGCCATGATCGCCGCGCTCGAGCAGGCGCAGGGTCCGGTGCTGGCCTATTGCCGCTCGGGCACGCGCTCGACCTTGCTGTGGGCGCTCGCGCAGGCCAAGCGCGGCGTCAGTCCCGATGCCATCGCCGAGGCCGCGGCGCAGGCGGGTTACGACATCGGCCCCGTCCGCCCGATGGTGGACATGCTCGCGGCCCGCTAGGCCGCTCCAGGTCCGATTCTGCCGTGAGCCTGCCACCGCTGCTGGTCCAGTCCGCCGGATCGCTGGCGGCGATTCTCGCGCTGGCGGCGCTGGCGCGCTGGCTGAAGCTCGGGGGCCATCCGGGCCTCAGCGACGAAGCCATGCTTCGCCGCGCGGCGGAAGAAATCGTTGACGGCTTCGAGGTCGCCGATTTCTCCTTGGCAGCGGATCGCACCGCGGCCCTCGTCCGCGATCCGGAGGGCCGGATCATGCTGATCCGGCTCCACGGCAGCCGCCATGTCGGGCGCATCATCTCGCCGCTCGCCTCGGCGCGCGCCCATGGCAACATCCTCGAAGTCGATTGCCGCGAGCCGCGCTTCGGCGTGACCCGGCTGGAGCTCGAGGATGCCGAGGCTTGGGCTGCGGCGATCAATGCGGTAGGAAGGGGGCGCGATGCCTGATCTCAACCCCACCCAGTATGCGGTCCCGCTGTTCGTCGTCGCGGTGCTCGCCGAGATGATCTGGGCGAAGCTGCGCGCGCCGCAGGCCTATGAGCCGAAGGACACGCTGGTCAGCCTCTCCTTCGGGCTCGGCTCGACCATCGCGGGCGCGCTGCTCGGCGGCTTCGCGGTCGCGGTGTTCCTCAAGGCCTACGAATACCGCATCTTCGATTTCGGCCCCGAATGGTGGGCGGTGTGGTGGGCCTGGCCGGTCTGCTTCGTGCTCGACGATCTCAAGTATTACTGGGTGCACCGCGCCGGGCACCGCATCCGCTGGATGTGGGCGAGCCACGTGAACCACCATTCGAGCCAGCACTACAACCTCTCGACCGCGCTCCGCCAGACCTGGACGGGGCCGCTCACCTTCGGCTTCCTCTTCGCCGTGCCGCTGGTTCTGCTCGGCTTCCACCCGGCGATGATCGCGATCTGCGGCGGGTTCAATCTCATCTACCAGTTCTGGATCCACACCGAGGCGATCAAGCGGATGCCCGCTTGGTTCGAGGCGGTGATGAACACGCCCAGCCACCACCGCGTCCACCACGCCACCAATCCGCGTTATCTCGACACCAATTATGCAGGTGTGTTCATCGTGTGGGACAAGATGTTCGGCACCTTCACGCCGGAAGTCGATGACGAGAAAATCCGCTACGGGATCGTCAAGCAGCTCGGCAGTTTCAACCTCTTGTGGGCGGTGTTCCATGAATGGATCGGCATCCTGACCGACGTCTGGCGCGCGCCGTGGAAGCACAAGCTGTCCTATCTCCTGCGTGAACCCGGCTGGAGCCATGATGGCAGCCGCGAAACGTCCGACATGATCCGGGCAAAGTGGCAGGCCCGCAGCGGCGGCCCTGTTGCGCCGCAAGCAACTTCAGTGGCGGATCGAAACGCGATTGCGGGCGGCGCGGAAGCTGCTTAATCTCCCTGCCAAAGGGAGAGAACATGGAAAGTTTCGACTACATCGTCATCGGCGGTGGCAGCGCGGGCAGCGCGGGGGCCGGCCGCCTTGCTGTGGACGGCACGCGCCGGGTGTGCCTGCTGGAAGCCGGCGGCACCAACGATAACGTCTGGATCAAGACGCCGGGCTTCATGCCCTTCATCCCCCAAAAGTCGAACTACCGTTATGATACCGTGCCCCAGAAGGGCCTGAACGGGCGCACCGGATACCAGCCGCGCGGCCGGGGCCTTGGCGGGTCGAGCGCGATCAATGCGATGGTCTATATCCGCGGCAACCGCTGGGATTACGACAACTGGGCGGCCGAGGGCGCGACCGGCTGGGCCTATGACGACGTGCTCCCCTACTTCCGCCGCGCCGAGGCGAACGCGCGCGGAGGCGATGCTTTCCATGGCGATGGCGGGCCGCTGTTCGTGGAGGACCAGAAGCACGCCAACCCCGCCAGCCATGCCTTTGTCGATGCGGCCGCGGCGCTCCAACTGCGCACCAATCCCGATTTCAACGGGGAACGGCAGGAAGGTTTCGGCCTCTATCAGGTTACCCAGCACAAGGGCGAACGCTGGTCGGCAGCGCGCGCTTATGTCGAACCGATCCGCGATTCGGGCAATTTCACCGTGCGCACCGATACGCTGGTGGAGAAACTGGTGATTGAAGCCGGGCGGGTGACCGGGGTGCAGATCAGGCGCGGCGGCACATCCGAGACGCTCCTCGCCCGGCGCGGCGTTGTGCTCAGTGCAGGCGCGTTCAACTCACCCCAGATCCTGATGCTCTCAGGCATCGGCCCGGCCGATCACCTGAAGGCCCACGGGATCGACGTGGTGCTGGATCGGGCGGCCGTTGGCGGCAACCTGCAGGACCACATCGATTATGTTTCCGGTTGGGAGACGGACAGCGATGTGCCGATCGGCAGCACCTTGAAGGGCACGCTGCGCATGGCCGCCGCTGTGGTCGAACATCGCCGCAAGCGCACCGGCGTGATGACCACGCCCTATGCCGAAGCAGGCGGGTTCTGGACGGTGATGCCCGATAGCCCCGCGCCCGATGTGCAGTGGCATTTCGTGCCTGCGGTGCTGGAGGATCACGGGCGCGAGAAGGTGAAGGGGCATGGCTTCTCGCTCCACGCCTGCGTGCTGCGGCCTGAAAGCCGGGGAACAGTGCGGCTGGGCAGCGGCGATGCTGCCGCCGCGCCGGTGATAGATCCCAATTTCCTCAGCGATGATCGCGACATGGCATGCTTGCGCGCAGGCGTGCGCCTGTCGCACCGCATCGCCGAAGCGCCGCCCTTGCAGGCCTTCGGGCCGAAGGATCGCCATCCGGTTGATCTGAACGATGACGCCGCGCTCGACGCAATGATCCGCGCGCGGGCCGACACCGTCTATCACCCCGTCGGCACCTGCCGGATGGGCAATGACGCGGATGCGGTGGTCGATCCGACCCTGCGCCTCAACGGCCTTGAAGGCCTGTGGGTGGCCGACGCGAGCATCATGCCCAAGCTCGTCAGCGGCAACACCAACGCGCCCAGCATCATGATCGGCGAGCGGTGTGCGGACTTCGTGATGGCGGCTGAGCGGGGGTAAGGCCCCCGCCGCACACCTGCTGCCCCGGCCCAGACCCGCGCAGAGTCCCTCCAGACCCCACCTCGACCGCCGCTTGCCGAGGGCCGTGGCAATGTTTCACGTGAAACACCGTCCCAAACAAAAAAAAGGCCGGAGCTGCTTATCGCCGCTCCGGCCGTATTCAGTTTGTTCGTTCGCAGGAGGAACAAGGTGAGGCGGGGGGAGGGGAGAGGGAGAGAGAGGCCTCCCCCCGCCAAGCTTGGTGGGTGCGCGCTTAGTTGTAGGCGCGCTCCCCGTGTTCGGAGATGTCGAGACCGTTGACTTCGCTTTCCTCGTCAACGCGCAGGCCGGTCACCGCCTTGGCGATGTACATGGCGATGGCAGTGCCGATGGCCGAGACGACGATGGTGGCAACGACCGCAGTGACCTGGGTCACCAGCTGTGCACCCATGGCAAAGTCATCGCCGCCCGGGCCGCCCAGCGCGGGCGAGTAGACGATGCCGGTGCCGATCGCGCCGACGATGCCGCCCACGCCGTGGATGCCGAAGGCGTCGAGCGAGTCGTCGTAGCCGAACTTCATCTTCACCTTGGCGACGAAGAAGTAGCAGATCACCGAGGCAATGGCGCCGAGCAGGATCGCGCCGAAGGGGCCTGCATTGCCCGCTGCCGGGGTCACCGCAACAAGGCCGGCAATCACGCCCGAGCAGAAGCCCAGCGCCGAACCCTTGTGGCCCATGGCCCGCTCGGTCAGCATCCAGAACAGCCCGCCTGCCGCCGTGGCAACGAAGGTGTTGATCATGGCGAGCGCGGCCGAACCATTGGCTTCCAGCGCCGAGCCGGCGTTAAAGCCGAACCAGCCCACCCACAGCAGACCGGTGCCGACCATCGTGAGCGTCAGGCTGTGCGGGGGCATCGGCTCGGTGGGATAGCCGCGACGCTTGCCGAGGATGTAGGCAGCCACCAGCGCCGAGACGCCGGCATTGATGTGCACCACGGTGCCGCCCGCAAAATCGAGCGCGCCCATCACGAAGAACACGCCGCGCGCTTCCCACACCATGTGTGCAATCGGGAAGTAGACGATGGTGAGCCAGACGAGGCTGAAGACCATCGTCGCGGCAAACTTCATGCGCTCCACCACGGAACCCAGCACCAGCGCGACAGTGATCGCGGCGAAGGTCATCTGGAAGCTGATGAAGATGTATTCGCTGATCACCTCGTCGGTGAAGGTCGCCGCGGTCGAATCCGGGGTGACACCGGCAAGGAAGAACTTGCCCCAGCTGATGTATTCGTTGCCCTCGGGTCCGAAGGCGAGGCCATAGCCCCACATCACCCACACCAGCATCGCCAGCGATGCCGCGGCGCCGATCTGGGTCATGGTGGAAAGCATGTTCTTCGACCGGGTCAGGCCGCCGTAGAACAGTGCAAGGCCAGGCAGGATCATCAGCAGCACGAGGACGGTCGCCGTCATCATGAAGCCGTTGTTGCCCGGATTGGGCACGGCAGGCGCCGCTTCAGCGACAGCTGCAGCAGCTTCGGCCACGGGGGCGGCAAAGGCGGGTGCGGCAAGCAGAACTGCCCCCGTCGCCAGCGCTGCACCCTTGAAAAGAAGAGATTTCATCGATTGGGTCCCCTTACAGCGCGGTTTCGCCGGACTCGCCGGTGCGGATGCGGGTGGCAGAGGCAAGATCCAGAACGAAGATCTTGCCATCGCCGATCGCGCCCGTGTTGGCGGTCGCCTGAATGGTTTCGACAACCTGCGCGGCGATTTCGTCGCTGGCAGCGATCTCGAGCTTCACCTTGGGAAGCATGTTGGTGGAGTATTCGGCGCCGCGGTAGATTTCGGTCTGGCCCTTCTGGCGGCCGAAACCCTTGACCTCGGTCACGGTCAGTCCCGCGATGCCGATGCCGCTCAAGGCTTCACGCACGGTGTCGAGCTTGAACGGTTTGATGATGGCGATGATGAACTTCATCTGTGGCCCCTGTTGCACCGGATTTCTTCCGGCCACAGGGTTCACAGCAACAAGCGTGCCAGTTTAGCAAAACGGCGCTGACGGGGCGGAATCCATGCGATTCTTCGCAGCTGCGGGAAAATACTTGCCCAGAAATTAATCAGCTGATTAACAATTGGGCAATTTTTGCGGCGGGCGAGCGTCAATCGCCCGCTATGTACCGGTCCGTGGGGCGGGTCGGCAGGCCGTCGATGCTGCGGGTGCGCCCTGCGGTTTTGGCCTCCCAGGCCGCCGGATCGGCTTGCCGGTGATACTTCACCAAGGTTTCGCGCTCGGATTCGAGCTGCATCAGGGGCACGCCATATCCGCAACTCGTCTGTACGCTTTCGACTGCGATATCGAAAATCTGCCGGGTGCCGGGCAGCAGGGTGAAGTGCGCGGCGAGCGTATCCCACGCCGCATCCTGTGGCAGCACCGCCCGCCCGCGCCCGTAAATCCGCAGGATCAGCGCAGGATTCTGGAAGTTGCAGAACATCACCGTGATGCGCCCGTCAGCGGCAAGATGCGCATGGGTCTCGTTGCCCGATCCGCCCAGATCGAGATAGGCCACCTGCGTGGGCGACAGCACCCGGAACGCATCATAGCCCTTGGGGCTGAGATTGATCCGGCCTTCAGCCGCCGCCGTCGCCACGAAGAACACCGGCTGGGCGGCGATCATGGCGATGTGCTTTTCGGTGAGCGTCTCGGTAAATTCGGCCATCGGACGCTCCCTTCAAGGGGTCAGAGGAAATCGCGCAAGGTGGCGATGAAACGGTCGAACTGGTCATGGTGGAGCCAGTGGCCCGCCTTTTCGAACTCGATCACGCTGGCCGTCTTGAAGTGCGCGATGCGCCCGTCCTTTTCGGGGTTCGAGGCCCAGCTGTCCGCCCCGTAAAGCAACAGCGTGGGGCAGGAGATCGCGCCCCACAGCGCCTCGACGAATTCATCGCCGATATCCTCGACCGGCCAGACATTGAGGTGCGGATCGAACTTCCAGCTATAGGTGCCGTCCTCGTTGCGGTTGACCCCGTGGACGGTGAGGTGCCGCGCCTGTTCTTGCGTAAGGTAGGCGTTTTCCTCGATCATGCGGGCAAAGGCGGCTTCGATGCTTTCGTATTTGCGTGGACTACGCCCGGCGGCCTTGCGCTTCTTCTCGATCCATTCGGCGAGGCGTTCAGGGTAAGGCTGGCTGCGCTGCTTGGCGCGGTATTCGGGCGAAGGGCCAAGGCCTTCGATGGCGACCAGCTTGGTGACCATGTCGGGGAAGGCCCCGGCATAGCGCAGCGCCACGTTGCCGCCCATCGAATGGGCCACCATCCGCACCGGGCCGACGCCCAGTTGATGGATCAGCTGCGCCAGATCATAGACCATGTCGGCAGCGGAATAGACCCCGTCCGAAACCCAGTCGCTATCGCCGTGCCCGCGGTGGTCCATGGCGATGACGTGATAATCCTCGCGCAGCGCTTCGGCCGTCCAGTCCCACGAACGCGCATGATCGCGGCCCCCATGCACCAGCACCAGCGGCGGCTTACCCCTACCGCCCCAATCGAGGTAGTTGAGCTTGAGGCGCTGCGAGATGAAGCTTTGCGAAGTCGGGCCGGTGTCGTGCATGGGTGACGCTTTGGCCAAAGGCGCGCGTTTGGGCAAGTGTCAGACCCAACACCCGTTCGCCCTGAGCTTGTCGAAGGGCTGTCCTTTTTCCTTCAACTGGCACCGGAAGAAAGGCAGTGCTTCGACAAGCTCAGCACGAACGGATCTCTTTCAACGCTCCTTCGTGGCCGAGAAGGTCAGCTCCGGGTTCTTCTCGACCTGATAGGTCACGTCCCACGGGCTTTTCGCCATGAACACCATGTCGCCATCACGGTCCCGCGCGAGGTTGGCGCGGTTGAAGCTGGCGAAATCGTCCAGCACCTTGGCATCCCCCTTGATCCAGCGCGCCGTGGCAAAGGGCGAAGGTTCAAGCGCGGCCTCGACCTTGTATTCAGCCTCCAGCCGGCTGATCAGCACTTCGAGCTGCAACTGGCCGACGACGCCGACGATGTGGGCCGAGCCGATCTCGGGGTAGAAGACCTGAATGACGCCTTCTTCGGAAAGGTCGTCCAAGGCCTTGCGCAGCTGCTTGGTCTTGGTCGGATCGCGCAGCTGCACGCGGCGCAGGATTTCCGGCGCGAAGTTGGGCAGGCCCGTGAAGCGCACCTGATTGCGCTCGGACAGGGTATCGCCGACGCGCAAGGTGCCGTGGTTGGGGATGCCGATGATGTCGCCTGCCTCGGCCGTGTCAGCGAGCTCGCGGTCCTGCGCGAAGAACAGAATCGGCGAGTGGACCGCAATGGGCTTGCCCAGCCCTGACGGCGTAAGCTTCATGCCGCGTTTGAAGGTGCCCGAAACCTGCCGCATGAAGGCGATGCGGTCCCGGTGGTTGGGGTCCATATTGGCCTGCACCTTGAAGATGAAGCCGGTGACCTCGTCGCGCTCCGGGCTGATCTGTTCTTCCCCCGCGGGCTGCGGGCGCGGCGGGGGCGCGAAACGGGCGATGGCGTCGATCAGCTCGGTGACGCCGAAATTCTTGAGCGCCGATCCGAAATAGACCGGCGTCAGGTCGCCGTGGCGGAAAGCCTCAAGGTCGAATTCGGGATAGCCCCCGCGTGCCAATTCGATCTCGTCGAGGAAGCGCTGAGGGATCGCCGCGGTGTCACGGGTGCCGAGGAATTCGCGGCTGGGACCTTCGGGGCGGCTGATGGTGTCGGTGGCGAAATCGAGCAACCCCTCGAACTCGCCGCCCATGCCGATGGGCCACATCTGCGGGCTGACGTCGAGCGCCAGCATATCCGCCACCTCGTCCAGCGTCTCGAAGGGATCGCGCCCCTCGCGGTCGACCTTGTTGACGAAGGTGAGGATGGGGACGGAGCGCAAGCGGCACACCTCGAACAGCTTGCGGGTCTGCGGCTCGATCCCCTTGGCCGCGTCGATCACCATCACCGCCGAGTCCACGGCAGTCAGCGTTCGGTAGGTGTCCTCGCTGAAATCCTCGTGCCCCGGCGTGTCGAGCAGGTTGAAGACGATCCCGTCTTTCTGGAAGGTCATCACCGAGGAGGTGACGGAAATCCCGCGCTGCTGCTCGATCTTCATCCAGTCCGACCGCGCCCGCCGCGCTGCCCCGCGCGCCTTGACCTCGCCCGCAAGGTGGATCGCGCCGCCCTGCAGCAGCAGCTTTTCGGTGAGCGTGGTTTTCCCTGCGTCAGGGTGCGAAATGATCGCGAAGGTGCGGCGGTTGGAGGCCAGGGTTTACCGTTCATCTGTCTGATTGCCAAATCCCCTTCGCCCTGAGCTTGTC
>JAGKSZ010000179.1 GCA_018991295.1 Porphyrobacter sp.
ATCTCCGTTCGCCCTGAGCTTGTCGAAGGGCTGTCCTTCTTCGGTCCCGCCGCGCCAGTAGAGGTGCAGGGGTTGGAACTTGCGTTCCGGCTTCGCCTCCGACAAGCTCAGCACGGACGGGGATGAGGAAAACCTACCGCCCCACACTCCACACCATGTCGCCTTTTCGCACATCGAGCAGATCGGCGCTGGCGCTGTCGATTGCAACGCCGCCTGCACCGTCCAGCACGCGTGCGCCAAAGCAGGCGCGGAAGGTGCCGAGGTGGCCGGTGGCAAGGATCGCGCGCTCACCCTCGCTCGCTTCGAGCGCAGTGACCTGCGCATGGGCCGCGTTCTTCACGCTGGTCACATTGTCGGTCCATGCCACCATTGTCGGTCCGCCATCGAAAATGTCGACATAGCCTTCGGCGCGGAAACCTTCGTCCTCCAGCATCCGCATTGCTGCACGGCCGGTAGGATGGGGCACGCCGATAACGCTGCGCGCATCCTCGTTCAGCATCGCGATATAGACCGGATGCTTGGGCATCAGGTCTGCGATGAACTGATTGCCGTTGATGGCGTTGAAATAGTCGGCATCCTGAAAACTCATGCCGAAAAACCGCCCCGCAACCCCATCCCAGAAGGGCGAACCGCCGCGTTCGTCGATAATGCCGCGCAGCTCTGCCAAAATGCGGTCTGCAAAGCGCGCCCGGTGCATGGCGACAAACAGATAGCGCGAACGGGCAAGCAATAGGCCAAGCCCCCCGGCGCGTTCATTGGGGTGGAGAAACAGCCCGCCAACCTCGCTCGATCCTTCCAGATCGGTAACGAGGCTGAGCAGTTCGGCGCGCACCGTGCGGTCCAGTTCCTGCGAATACTGGGTGAGGGTGTTGAGGCGATAGGAATAGAACGGCCAGCGTTGCCCGACCTGGCTCATCAACTGGCAGGTGCCGCGCACTGCGCCGGTGCGGGCGTTTTCCAGCACCAGCACGAATTGTTCATCGGCAAGGGTATCGTCCTCACGCGCGAAGGCTGCCTCTGCGCGTTCGAGCTTGCCGCGCAGGGCGGCGCGGTCAGGGGGCAGGTTGGTAAAGCCCCCGCCCGTCAGCTTGGCCATTTCGTAAAGCGCCTCAAGATCGGCGGGGCGCGCTGGCCGCAGGCGGAAGGTCATGTGAGGGCTCCTTCGTTGAAATGGCCCATCGCAAGGCGCTCGATCACACGGGCGGACAAAGCGGCGCGCTCGGCAAGGCTGGGGATGATCAGATATTCGTCCGGACTGTGGATCGCTCCGCCGCGCACCCCCATGGTATCGACCACCGGCACCCCGCAGGCGGCGATATTGTTGCCATCGCACACTCCGCCTGTGGATTGCCAGCGGATGTCCTGCCCCAGCTCTGCGCCGCATTGGCGCACGAGGTCGAACAGTTTTTGC
This sequence comes from Porphyrobacter sp., assembly GCA_018991295.1. GTDB lineage: Bacteria > Pseudomonadota > Alphaproteobacteria > Sphingomonadales > Sphingomonadaceae > Erythrobacter. The sequence goes on from JAGKSZ010000179.1 coordinate 1,412, forward strand.
GCGCGATCGTCCACCTTCTTGGGCGGACGGGTCACGCCGCCATGGCGGTGGGTCGCAACGCCGTGCTCGGCTTCGATGGCGACGAGCAGGTGAGCAAACGCATGGTCGAAAGCTGCACCTGCCTCGGCCGTTTTGGGCCGGATATTGAAGCGCAGAACAGCGTGGTCAGGAACGACATTGTTCGCCGCCCCGCCTTCCAGCTTGGCAGGATTGATGGTGATGTCGGCGCTCTCGAGCGCCTTGATCCTGAGGATCAGATCGGCGGCAGCAACGATGGCATTGCGGCCCTCGTGCGGGTTGCGTCCGGCATGGGCGCTTTTGCCGGTGAAAGTGACCGAATAATTCCCCGTCCCCCCGCGTTCATGCGCCAGCGTTCCATCGGGCAGCGCGGCGGGTTCATAGGTGAGCGCGGCAAGCTTGCCCGCTGCCAGCTGCGCAATCAGCGCGGCGCTGGCAAGCGAGCCGGTTTCCTCGTCCGAATTGATCAGCACATCATAGCCCAGCGCGGCGGCGTGGGCGGTCCCTTCGAAGGCCAGCAGCGCGTGGAGCATGACCGCGATCCCGCCCTTCATGTCAGCGACGCCGGGGCCATTCAGCGTCTCCGCGTCCAGCCGGGTCTGGCGCTGGAAGGGGTGATCGGCGGGGAAAACCGTGTCCATATGCCCCGTCAGCAGGATGCGCCGGTTGGCCTGCGGGCGCACCTGCAGCACCAGATGCTGCCCGTGGGGTTTTTCGAAGGCGCTCCCATCGGCAGCGATGGCGGTGACAGGGGCGGGGTCAACCAGCGCCACCGTGCCGGGCAGCGCGCTGAAGGCCTCCACCAGCATCGCAGCCTGCTCGGCCAGCCCGGCGAGGTTTGCGGTGCCGGTATTGATCGCACTCCATGCCTGCACCTGCGCCAGCATCGCGGCGGCATCGATTTTGCCCAGTGTCCCGTCCATCCCAACCCTCTAGCCGGGGATCCGCGCCAGTCCAACCCGTTGCAATAGTGCCGGGCCTTTGCCATAGGGCCAGCCGTCCTCTCCTCCCCGGGTTCGGCATTGCGCTTACCATACGAGGACTACCATGACTGACATGACCAACCGCGCTGGCGTGAGCATCGATTTGCCGCTGGCGACCTTCCTCGAAAGCGAAGTGCTGGCGCCGCTGGGGCGTGACGTGGACGCCTTCTGGCAGGGCTTTGCCGCGCTGCTTGCGGAATTCGCGCCGAGGAACCGCGCGCTGCTCGCCAAGCGCGATAGCCTTCAGGCGCAGATCGACGCATGGCACACCGAGCGCGCGGGCAAGCCCCACGATGCGGCGGCCTACAAGGCGTTCCTCACTGAGATCGGCTATCTCGTCCCCGAACCCGCTGACTTCCAGATCGGCACGCAGAATGTCGATCCCGAAATCGCGACGATGGCCGGGCCGCAACTGGTGGTGCCGATCCTCAACGCCCGCTTCCTGCTCAATGCCGCGAATGCGCGCTGGGGGAGCCTGTATGACGCCTTTTACGGCACCGATGCGCTCGATGCCCCCCCTGCCAAGCCCGGTGGCTATGACGAGGCACGCGGCGCGGCGGTAATCGCGCGCGGACGGCAGTTTCTCGATGAGGCCTTCCCGCTGGCGAGCGGGAGTTGGGCCGACCTTGCCGGCCGCGATGCCATCGCGCTGGCCGATCCGGCGCAACACGTCGGCACGACCGGCAAGGGTCTGCTGTTAAAGAACAACGGCTTGCACATCGAGGTTGTGTTCGATGCCAGCACGCCTGTCGGCGCAACCGACAAGGCGGGCATCGCCGATATCATCGTTGAGGCTGCGCTTACGACCATCGCGGATTGCGAGGATTCGGTTGCAGCGGTGGATGCCGAGGACAAGCTGCTGGCCTACACCAACTGGCTCGGCATCATCCGCGGCGACCTGTCCGAAAGCTTCGAGAAGGGCGGGCGGACCCTCACCCGCAAGCTCGCGGGCGACAAGACCTACACCGCGCCCGATGGCACCGCGCACACCCTCAAGGGCCGCAGCCTGATGTTCGTGCGCAATGTCGGCCACCTGATGACCAACCCCGCGATCCGCCTGCCCGATGGCAGCGAAATCCCCGAAGGCATCATGGACGCGGTGTTCACCTCCGCGATCAGCACGCTCGATGTCGAGGGCCATGGGCGTTTCGGCAACTCGGCGTGCGGCTCGATCTATATCGTGAAGCCCAAGATGCACGGGCCGGAAGAATGCGCCTTCACCAATGACTTGTTCGATGCGGTCGAAGACCTGCTGGCGCTCCCGCGCCACACCATCAAGGTCGGCGTGATGGACGAAGAACGCCGCACCTCTGCCAACCTTGCCGCCTGCATCCATGCGGTGAGGGACCGGATCGTCTTCATCAACACCGGCTTCCTCGATCGCACGGGCGACGAAATCCACACCTCGATGCGCGCAGGGCCCATGTTGCGCAAGGGCGCGATGAAGGGGAGCGACTGGCTCCGCTCCTACGAGGCGCGCAATGTCGCCATCGGCCTTGCGCACGGGCTTTCGGGCAGGGCGCAGATCGGCAAGGGCATGTGGGCCGCGCCCGATCTGATGGGGCAGATGATGGTCGAGAAGGTGGGCCACCTCAAGGCAGGCGCCAACACCGCTTGGGTGCCTTCGCCGACCGCCGCGACGCTCCATGCGCTGCATTACCACCAGATCGACGTCTTCGATGTGCAAAAGAGCCTGCCTGAACCGATGGGCCTCGACGCGCTGCTCAGCATTCCGCTGGCTGAGGGCATGAATTGGTCTGCCGAGGAAATCGCCGAAGAACTCGACAATAACTGTCAGGGATTGCTGGGTTATGTGGTGCGCTGGGTCGATCAGGGCGTGGGCTGCTCCAAGGTGCCCGACATCAACGACGTGGGCCTGATGGAGGACCGCGCCACGCTGCGCATTTCCTCGCAGCACATCGCCAACTGGCTGCTGCACGGGGTCATTACCGAGCGCCAAGTGATGGACAGCCTTGCCCGCATGGCCGCCAAGGTCGATGCGCAGAACGCGGGCGATCCGCTCTATGTGCCGCTGACGGGCAATGAAGAGGGCGCGGCCTTCAGCGCAGCCAAGGACCTGATCTTCAAGGGCGTGGAACAGCCCAGCGGCTACACCGAACCGCTGCTCCATGCCTGGCGGTTGAAGAAAAAGGCGGGGTGAACGCTTTTTTGACCCATCTCGGGTAAATCTGCCGGGTTCGCATCATCGAACAGTCAAGGCAGGTGGAGATGGGTGAGATTATCGAACAGCTCTACCTGACGCTGGTCAGCGTGCTCAGTCTCGCCTTTTTCGGCGGGCTGGCCTTTTACATCATGCACGCCAGCAATTCGCGGTGGCGCGAGTATGAGCTGCTCTATGCCGCTATCGACCCCAAGCCGCCGCTAGCGAAGAAGCTGACGGGGGCGGTGCGTATTTCGCAGCCGGGCTTTCGCTGGGGGCACTTGTCGGGCGATCTCAAGTCGCACAAGCATCCCCCAGTTACCCTTGGTGTTCACTCGGACGGCCTCAGCCTGTCGATCGTCCCACCGTTCCGTTATGGATGCCGCGATCTGTTCTTGCCGTTCGACAAGATGACCGTCGAACCGGCGTCATGGGATATGCTGTCGGGTGAATACGGCGTGCAGATGGAAGGCGTCGAGGGTATCGAAATCGTGATGTTCTCGAACATCCTGGAATGGGCGGCACAACGCTCCGAAGTGCTCACGCTGATGCTCCGACGGGCCGAATTGCTGCGCGAATTGTCTAGCCCGGTCGCTGGGCAAGCGCCCGCGCGACGCTGACAAACTCGGCCACGCTGACCGTTTCGGCGCGGCGGGTTTCATCGATGCCCAGCGCCGCCAGCGCCTCCAGTGCGCCGGGCACGCCCTTCAAACTCTGGCGCAGCATCTTGCGGCGCTGGCCGAAGGCGGCTTCGGTGAGGCGTTCCAGCATACGTGCGCTGACGCCTTCGGGCATCGCGGCAGGGGTCACGTGAACGATCGCGCTCATCACCTTGGGGGGCGGGGTAAAGGCGCTGCGGTGGACCTTCATGGCAAGCCGCGCCTCGCTGCGCCACTGGGCGAGCACGGCGAGGCGGCCGTATGCGTCCTCGCCCGCAGAAGCGGTAATTCTTTCAGCCACTTCGCGCTGGAACATCAGGGTCAGCGATTGCCAAAGGGGCGGCCAGCTTTCTCCGCCAAGCCAGCGCACGAACAGCGCGGTGCCGACATTATACGGCAGGTTCGACAGCACGTGGAACGGCGCCCCGCCCATCAGCGCGGCGTGATCGAGCTTCAGGGCATCGCCTTCGATTACAGTGAGTTGGCCGGGGAAGCTCTCACCCAGTTCGGCAAGGGCCGGCAGGCAGCGGCGGTCCATTTCAATGGCGGTGACCCGTGCACCGGCGCGCAAAAGCGCCCGCGTCAACCCGCCGGGCCCGGGGCCGACTTCGAGCACCTGCTCTCCTGCAAGGCTGCCCGGAAGCGCCGCGATCCGATCAAGCAATTGTTCATCCAGCAGAAAATTCTGCCCCAGTGCCTTGGATGCGGCAAGGCCATGGCGCTGGATCACCTCACGGATGGGGGGGAGATCAGCCATCGACGCTCGCCCGCGCCTGCGCCATTTCTGCCGCCATCACAATCGCCGCCGCCATCGCGCCGGGATCGGCCTTGCCTTGCCCGGCGATGTCGAAAGCGGTGCCGTGGTCAGGCGAGGTGCGGATGATCGGTAGCCCAAGCGTGACATTCACGCCTTCATCAAACTCCAGTGCTTTCAGAGGGATAAGCGCCTGATCATGATACATGCACAGCGCCGCATCATAGCCCGCACGGGCACGTGGCGTGAACAGCGCATCACCGGGAACCGGGCCGAATGCGTCGATGCCCTCGGCGTGCAGGGCAGCTATGGCCGGGGCGATGATGCGCGCTTCCTCGTCCCCGAATTGTCCGCCTTCCCCGGCGTGCGGATTGAGCGCAGCAATCGCAAGTCTGGGCTGCAACACACCGAAATCCCTGCGCAATCCTGCTGCCACGATCCTTGCCTTATGGGTAATGAGGTCAGAGGAAATCAGCCCCGGGACTTCAGATAGCGCGACGTGGACTGTCAGCGGCACGGTGCGCAGGCTGGGGCCGGCCAGCATCATCACCGCATCGCGGTAAGGCCGTCCGCAGGCATCGGCGAGGAATTCGGTCTGGCCGGGATAGTCCCACCCCACCATGGCCAGCGCGTTCTTGGATACCGGCGCTGTCACCAGTCCTACAGCTTCCCCGGCGAGCACCAAACTGACCCCCCACCTGAGCGAGGCAAGCGCGAGGCGAGCGCTGTCTGGCGTGGGTCTGGAGGGGGTCAAGGGGCCATCAAGAACAGCCAGAACAGGCAATCCAACAGCCGAGGCGAGCATTGCCTCGGCTGGCTCGGCAATCGGCACGATCGGACAGTCGATTCCCATCGCCTCACCGCATGAGCGCAGCAGTTCCGGCCCGCCGACCACGAAGGCATGGGGCGAGCGGCGTTCAGCGCGCAGCCGCGCCCAGGCGCCAAGGATCACCTCCGGGCCGATGCCGGCCGGATCGCCGAGCGTGATCGCGAGCGGTGCGCGCCCTTGCGTCAATTGTATTCGATATAGGCGTCGTTGCGCAGATCGCGCAGGTAACGCTGCGCGCGCTTGTTGACGCGTTCCTGCTCGATCTGGTCCATCACTGCAGCAAAGGTCGGGGCACCCGAATCCTTCGGGTCATCCCGGCCGCACAGCATCAGAACCCGAACCCCTTCCTGAATGCCACCAAAGGGCGGGGTGGCCTGCCCGATCTGGAGATTGAGGATGATGTTGCGCAGCTGTTCCGGCAGGTTTGCCGCCTTGATCTGATCATTCGAGACCACATCGGCACCAATCGCCTTCGCGCCATCTTCCACGCCCGCGCAACCGCGCAGGTTGCCGATGAAGGTGCTGAATTCACTGACCCGCTTTTCGGCCTGTTCCTGCGTCACGCCGGGCGCGAAGTTGATCGAAATCTGCTTCAGGCTGAGCATCGCTTCGGCAGGGTCAGCCATCAGCACCTGACGCTTGTTGATCAGCAGAACGATCGAAAAGCCGCCGGGGATTTCGATCGGCCCCTGCAATTCGCCGCTGTTCATGGTCCGCAAGGCCGCGGCAAGCTGTGGCGGGAGCTGGCCGAGGCGCACCCAGCCCAGATCGCCGCCGACCACCGCGGTGCTCGCTTCGGAATATTGGCGCGCATAGGCAACAAAGCTGCCGCCCTGCTGCAACTGCTGCACGATCGCCTGCGCGTTCTGGAGCACGGCGGCGCGGTTTTCGAGGGTGGCGGGCAGATAGATTTCGCCCACCCGATATTCGTCCGTGCCCTTGGCCTCGTTCATGCGCTTGAGGACATCATTGACCTCTTCGGCCGAGACATTGACGAAGGGCATGATCTTGCGCCGCAGCAGGTTTTCCCACGCCACTTCGCCTTCGATCTGGCGCTTGAGCGAGGCGGCCGAAGACTTGATCGAGGCAAGATAGGCGTCCATCTTGTTCGTATCGCCGCTGAAATTCTGCGCGGCGAGCTGCTGGTAGGTCTGCTCCACTTCTTCACGCTTGGCGGCGACTTCGCTGGCTTCGGCAGCCTGAATCTTGAGCGTTTCGTCGATCAGGTTGCGCAGCACCTGCACCCGCAGGCGCAGCATTTCATCGTCCGAAATCTGCGCATCCGAGGCCGACGTTACCAGCGCCACGCGCTGATCGATGTCGGTGCCGGTGATAACATATCCGTTGACGATGGCCGTGGCGGTGCGCTTGTCGGGATCGGTCTTGCCGAACAGGGTGATGTCTTCGGGCAGGCCGAAGGGGTTGTCCGCTGTCGGCACGGCCACGGTCTGTGCGCTTGCTGCCATCGGTGCGGCGGCAAGGCCGAACATCGCGGCGGCTGCCAGTGCGGTGCCGCTCCGGTTCAGGAGGGTCTTGGAAAACAGCTTCACACTCACTCGTTCGTTCCCGTCACTCGGCCAGCGATACGGCCCAAATTGATGCGCGGTTGCCCGCACGGTTCAGCAGGTGGCCTGCACCGGCTGAATGAAAGCTGAGCCCCGTCCGATCCCGCGTCAACTGGCCCTGCCTGCCGCAAGCGGCCCTTTAACGCCATTTCCCGGCCCTGCCAATTCTTGCAGGGAATTGACGGGGGCTAACGCGTGCCGGGGTTGCATGGCCTCGTTCAGCGGAATCCGAGATTCCGCGCCCTTGATTAGCGGAATCCGAGATTCCGCAGGGCGAAGAAAAGCTGGAAGGCATTGCCGCGCCGCGCATCGCCCGCATCGATGAAATCGCGCCGCCAGGTCGCGCCGAATTCGATGCAGTCATCGGCATAGGCAATGCCAAGGCGCGTGCGGATCGGTTCGAAGCCGTCGGGCAGGAACACCGGGTCCTCGTCCGCGTCGGTCAGGTTGACCACGCCCGATCCGAACACTGACCATTTGCGCCCGATGGCAATGCGCGCAGCCGCACGCAGCTCCTCGCGGTCGCGCAGGTCTTCGACCGTGGCAATATTGCGGTCGAGCCGGAGATAGCCGACCTCCAGATAGGTGCGGCGCGATCCGATGGTGGCGTCAATTTCGTTGCGGCGCACCGCGAAACTGTCCTTGTCGAGCCGGAAGCGGTGGGTGAAGCTGACAATGTTGCGCAAGCGCACTTCGGTGCGGCCGACGAAATCGCTGACCCGTTCGGACAGGCCAGTGCCTTCGGGGAACAGGCCGGGCTCGGGCCGTTCCAGCCGGAAGGATTGGCCGATGGTCGAACGCACCCGCCAACCGGGGCGTTGCAGTTCCCAATCCATGCCCCAGGTCACGCG
>JAGKSZ010000180.1 GCA_018991295.1 Porphyrobacter sp.
GGTTTGCCTATTCGCAGGTCTTGCGCGCCTATGTGGAAGGCGGCTTGTTCGATGTGCTGAAGGATGGCCCGCTGGGCGCTGGGGCGATTGCGGCGCGGCTGGGGCTGTCTGATGCGGCCACGCTAACCCTGCTACGCGCCGGGCGGCCGCTGATGCTGTCCGAGGAACCGGCTGCCGATCATTGGATGCTGGGCGAACAAGGTGCTGTTTTCGCGTCCAATCCCGGCGTCCAGGCAATGGTCCGTCATCACCGCCTGCTCTATGCCGACCTTGCCGATCCGCTCGCCCTCTTCCGCGCTGACCGCAAGGCGCCGACCGAACTTTCGCGCTTCTGGACCTATGCCGGCGCGCTCCAGGGGGTGACGGAAAGGGGCGAGGACACGGACGAATATTCGCGCCTGATGGCCGCTTCACAGCACTTCGTGGCCGACGAAGTATTGGCGACGGTCGCTTTCCGCGATGTAGCGCGGCTGTGCGATGTGGGCGGCGGGCACGGCGCGTTCCTGCGGCACATCGGCAGCGCCTTCCCGCATTTGCAGCTCGGCCTGTTCGATCTTCCCGAAGTCGCTGCAACCGGCGCGCGGCTGCTGAGCGAGGCGCTGGGCGCGCACCGCGTGACACCGCATCCGGGCAATTTCTTCAGCGATTCCATACCGCAAGGGTATGACATGGTCTCGCTCGTCCGCATCCTCCATGATCATGACGATGGCCCTGCACAAAGCCTGCTCGCCAATATCCGCGCCAGCCTTGCCCCCGGCGCGCGGCTGCTGATCGCAGAACCCATGGCGCAGATCCCCGGCGCCGAGCCGATGGGGGAGGCGTTTTTCGGCCTTTATCTGTGGGCGATGGGATCGGGCCGTCCGCGCAGCCCTGCCGAAATCATCGCCATGACCCGCACTGCCGGCTTTGCCAGCGCACGCCTCGTCGCAACTGCGCAACCGGTCAACGCAAGCGTGATAATCGCCACCGCCTGAGCATAAATTGTCCAAGTTGTTTGACAGTAGGAACCGTAAGGCGTAGCACACAGTTGGGAGAACGTAGCTGCGGGGTTTTCGACTCGGCGTTCGCGCCTCGAATTCCACCTCAGGGGAGACCGAGGAACATGAACACGCTGGCCGTCATACTCGAAGCACCGGAGCGCATCGCTCTGCGGGCGCTTGAGATGAAGCCGGTGGAGGCCTCGGACGTTCTGGTTGATATCGCCTGGAGCGGGATCAGCACCGGCACCGAAAAACTGCTTTTTACAGGCCGCATGCCGCCCTTCCCGGGTCTCGGCTATCCGCTTGTGCCCGGTTACGAATCGGTTGGCCGCATCGTCGATGCCGGGCCTGAGGCCCGTGCACGCATCGGAGACTGGGTCTTTGTTCCCGGAGCAAATTGTTACACCGACGCGCGCGGCCTCTTCGGGGGAACCGCGCGCCGCGTGATAGTGCCGTCGGCGCGGGCGTTGCCGATCCCCGAGCATCTCGGAGAATCCGGGGTGCTCTGTGCCCTCGCGGCGACGGCACTTCACGCGATCAAGGGCGGGTTCACGCAATCAGCCGCGCTGCCCGATCTCATCATCGGCCATGGCGTGCTGGGCCGTTTGCTCGCCCGGTTGACGCTGGCGCTGGGCGGCAGTGCCCCCACCGTGTGGGAAACCAACCCTGCCCGCCGCGCTGGTGCTGTCGGCTATAACGTCATCGACCCTGCCGCCGATGAGCGCCGCGATTACCGTGCCATCTATGATGCCAGCGGCGATGCAGGCCTGATCGATGATCTGGTCATGCGCCTTGCCAAGGGCGGCGAGATCGTTCTGGCGGGATTCTATTCCGAACGCGTCAGCTTTGCCTTCCCGGCCGCCTTCATGCGCGAGGCGCATTTCCGCGTCGCCGCCGAATGGCAGCCCGGCGACCTTGCTGAAACGCGGGCGCTTATCGAATGCGGGAGGCTCGATCTGAAGGGCCTCGTTACCAACCGGCGTCCTGCCGGAGAGGCGCTCGACGCCTACCCCCAAGCCTTCAGCGATCCCGATTGCCTGAAGATGGTCCTCGATTGGAGCGAATGCTGATGTCCGTGCTTGATACCCAGGCGGCCCACCTTCGCGAAGAAGCGGCCCACGAACCCGATCCGGTCCACACCGGTGAGGTGAAGAGTGAAACGCAGATCATCGCAATCTACGGCAAGGGCGGTTCGGGCAAGAGCTTCGCGCTCGCCAACTTGAGCTATATGATGGCGCAGCAAGGCAAGCGCGTGCTGCTGATCGGCTGCGATCCCAAGTCCGATACCACCAGCCTTCTGTTCGGCGGCAAGGCAACGCCTTCGATCATCGAAACGTCCAGCCGCAAGAAACTGGCGGGCGAAGAAGTGCGCATCGAGGATGTGTGCTTCCAGCGCGACGGCGTGTTCGCGATGGAACTCGGCGGCCCCGAAGTGGGTCGCGGCTGCGGCGGGCGCGGGATCATCCACGGGTTCGAAACGCTCGAAAAGCTGGGCTTCCACGATTGGGGCTTCGATTACGTGCTGCTCGATTTCCTCGGCGATGTGGTGTGCGGCGGCTTCGGCCTGCCGATTGCGCGCGACATGTGCCAGAAGGTGATCGTTGTCGGTAGCAACGACCTGCAATCGCTCTACGTCGCCAACAACGTGTGCCAGGCGGTCGAATATTTCCGCAAGATGGGCGGCAATGTCGGCGTTGCCGGCATGATCGTCAACAAGGACGATGGCACGGGCGAGGCCCAAGCCTTTGCCGATGCGGTTGGCATCCCGGTGCTTACGGCGATCCCCGCGAACGAGGATATCCGCCGCAAGAGCGCCAATTACCAGATCATCGGCCATCCCGGTGGCGAATGGGCGAGCCTGTTCGAACAGCTGGCGGAAAATGTCGCCACCGCTCCGCCGCTGCGGCCGACGCCGCTCGATCAGGATGGCTTGCTTGGCCTGTTCAGCGCCGATGTGGTCGGCGGCAATGTCGAGCTGGTGCCTGCAACCCAGGCCGATATGCGCGGCGGCATCTTCGAAACCCGCCCGAGCCTCGAAGTGGTCTACGACGAGGCATGAGCGGCTCTGACGCCTTTGACGCGCCCCAGCGCACCGCCGACCGGATCGACCTTGATCCCGGTGCGGGCGCTTGCGCTTCGAAGGACACCATGAACGAGGCCGCCCGCGCCGCTGGCAAGAGCGAAATCCTCGATCAGTACGCGGCCGATTATCCGGTTGGCCCGCATGACCAACCCCAATCCATGTGCCCGGCGTTCGGGTCACTGAGGGTGGGCCTGAGAATGCGGCGCACTGCGACCGTGCTCTCAGGTTCGGCCTGCTGCGTTTACGGCCTGACCTTCACTTCGCACTTCTACGGCGCGCGCCGCACGGTGGGCTATGTGCCTTTTTCCAGCGAAACGCTGGTCACCGGCAAGCTGTTTGAAGACATCAAGGAAGCGGTCGAAGGCCTCGCTGATCCTGAAAACTACGATGCGATCGTGGTCACCAACCTGTGCGTTCCCACCGCCAGCGGCGTGCCGCTGCGCCTGCTCGGCAAACAGATCAACGGCGTGCGCATCATCGGTATCGATGTGCCGGGCTTCGGCATCCCGACCCACGCGGAAGCCAAGGATGTGCTGGCAGGCGCAATGCTCGCCTATGCCCGCGAAGAAGTGATGAACGGGCCTGTCGCGGCCCCGCGCGAACGCTCCGACTTGCCATCCGTGGCGCTGCTGGGCGAAATGTTCCCGGCTGATCCGGTGGTGATTGGCCAGATGCTTGCCCCTCTCGGCCTTGCCGCTGGCCCGGTTGTTCCGACCCGTGAATGGCGTGAGCTTTATGCCGCATTGGATTGCGCGGTGGTTGCTGCGATCCACCCCTTCTACACCGCCTCGATCCGCGAATTCGAAGCGGCCGGCCGCCCGGTCATCGGTTCGGCCCCGGTGGGCGCGGATGGCACGGCGGCATGGCTGCAATCGCTGGGTGATGTGATGGGCCTTCCCCAGGCCAAGGTCGACAGCGTCAAGAACGCGATGATCGCCGCCTGCCGGACTGCGCTCGCCAATATGCCGATCAAGGGCCGGATCACGCTTTCGGGCTATGAAGGCTCGGAATTGCTGGTCGCGCGTCTGCTGGTCGAAAGCGGCGCGGATGTGCGTTATGTCGGCTCTGCCTGCCCGCGCACGAAGTGGTCGGACGCGGACCGCGAATGGCTCGAAGCGCGCGGCGTGCAGGTGCAGTTCCGTGCCAGCCTCGAGCAAGACATCGCCGCGATCGAGGAATACCGCCCCGATCTCGCCATCGGCACCACGCCGGTGGTGCAGCACGCCAAGGCGAAGGCGATTCCGGCGCTTTACTTCACCAACCTGATCTCCGCGCGGCCCCTGATGGGCCCGGCAGGCGCAGGCAGCCTTGCGACAGTCATCAACGCCGCGATGGGCAACAAGGCGCGCTTCGATGCGATGCGCGATTTCTTCGAAGGCGTCGGCACCGAGCACGCTGCAGGCGTGTGGGAAGATCTGCCCGTTGACCGTCCCAAGTTCCGCAAGAAATACGCCGCCCTCAATGAGGCCGCGCGCAAGGCATCGGAGGCGATCGGCACATGAGCCTCGTCCTCGATCATGATCGCGCTGGCGGCTACTGGGGCGCCACCTATGTCTTCACGGCAGTGAAGGGCCTGCAGGTCATCATCGATGGCCCGGTGGGCTGCGAAAACCTGCCGGTAACGTCAGTGCTGCACTACACCGACGCCCTGCCCCCGCATGAACTGCCCATCGTCGTCACTGGCCTGGGTGAGGAAGAGCTGGGCAAGACCGGCACCGAAGGCGCGATGAAGCGCGCGTGGAAGACGCTCGATCCCGAACTGCCCTGCGTGGTCGTCACCGGCTCCATCGCCGAGATGATCGGCGGCGGCGTCACGCCCGAAGGCACCAATATCAAGCGCTTCCTGCCGCGCACCATCGATGAAGATCAATGGCAATCGGCAGACCGTGCGCTGACCTGGCTGTGGACCGAATTCGGCCCCAAGAAGATGCCGCAGCGGCGCGAGCGGCGTGAGGGCGAAAAGCCGGTCGTCAACATCATCGGGCCATCTTACGGCATGTTCAACATGCCTTCCGATCTGGCCGAGATCCGGCGCCTCGTCGAAGGCATCGGCGCCGAAGTCGGCGTGGTTTTCCCGCTCGGCACCCACCTTGCCGACATTTCCAAGCTCGGCGCGGCGGACGCGAATGTTTGCCTTTACCGCGAGTTCGGCCGCAATCTGTGCGAAACGCTGGAACGGCCCTATTTTCAGGCGCCTGTCGGCCTGTCGCAGACCACCAAGTTCCTGCGCGCACTTGCCGCAGAACTCGGCCTTGATCCCGAACCCTTCATCGAGCGCGAAAAGCATACCACGATCAAGCCCTTGTGGGACTTGTGGCGCTCGGTCACGCAGGATTTCTTCGGCACGGCGAGCTTCGGCATCGTCGCCAATGAAACCTATGCGCGCGGCATCCGGCACTTCCTCGAAGACGATATGGGCCTGCCCTGTTCCTTCGCCTTTTCGCGCTGTGCGGGCGTGAAGCCGGTGAACGAAGACGTGCGCGCCGCGATCCGCGCCAACCCGCCGCTGGTGGTGTTCGGCAGCTATAATGAACGCATGTACATGGCCGAATGCGGAGCGCGGGGGATGTATATCCCGGCAAGCTTCCCGGGCGCGGCCATCCGCCGCCACACCGGCACGCCCTTCATGGGCTATTCGGGCGCGACCTATCTGGTGCAGGAAGTGTGCAATGCGCTGTTCGACGCGCTGTTCCACATCCTGCCGCTCGGCACCGAGATGGACAAGGTCGATGCGACCCCGGTCCGCAATGAAGCCCAATTGACCTGGGACAATGACGCCAAGACCAAGCTCGATCAGCTTGTCGAAGCGCAGCCCGTGCTGATCCGCATTTCCGCCGCCAAGCGCCTGCGCGATGCGGCCGAGCGGACGGCGCGCCAGCGCGGCGAGACCACAGTTACCGCAGATTGCCTCGCCGAGGCACTGCTCGAAGGAACGGGAGCATGAACATGATGCCCGCCCTTCCCATCCGTTTGTCGCTGCTGCGGGCAAAGCCCGCATCGGCACAAGCCCATGCCCCCATCCAAAAGGGGGCTCTCCAATCCACGTGGGGGATCACGCGGGGATGCAGACGGAGGCCTTCGGGCTTCCAATCACACCCAACTGAACGGAGAAAACCCGATGAACGAACGTATCGGAACTCACCTGACGCCTGAAGAGGCACAGGAAATCCACAAGGGCTTCATGGGCACCTTCACCATCTATGTGGTGATCGCGCTTGTCGCTCACGCGCTGGTCTGGGCCAACAAGCCCTGGCTGCCGCTCTGATCAAAAGCCGGATCTGAGCCGATGACGCGGGGCTTCCCCGCAATCACCGGCTGATACCCTGCTTATCCAAGATACATTCGAAGGAATTCACCATGTGGAGACTTTGGTTCTACTTTGACATTCGTCGCACGCTTGTGGCGCTGCATGTCGGCCTCGCCGTTCTGGCGTTCACCATCCACTTCATCCTGCTGAGCACCACCAACTATAACTGGTTGGAAGATGGCGCTGCGCCGGCTGCTGCGGCTGCTGTTACCTCGCCGGAAGCCCCGGCGCAGGGATAGAAGCCACGAAATGTGAGGGGGCAGGTTCGCCTGCCTGCCTCCTAACACTCGTCGACAACCTATAGCACCCGCCCTTGCGGCGGGGAGGATGGACCTATGGCGCTCCTTAGTTTCGAGCGGAAATACCGCGTCCGCGGTGGCACATTGATCGGCGGCGACCTTTTCGACTTCTGGGTCGGGCCGTTTTATGTCGGATTCTTTGGAGTAACGACGGCAATCAGCGCCCTTCTGGGCACCATGCTGATCTTCGCCGCCGCAACCCAGGGCCCGACACTCAACCCCTGGCTCATTTCGATCAACCCGCCGCCGGTCGAATATGGCCTCAGCCTCGCTCCGCTCGCCAAGGGCGGATACTGGCAAATCATCACCGGCTGCGCGGTGATTGCGTTCGTTTCGTGGGTGCTCAGGCAGGCGGAAATCTCCCGCAAGCTGGGCATGAGCTACCACGTGCCGATCGCCTTCAGCGTGGCGGTGTTCGCCTATGTCACGCTCAACGTCATCCGTCCCTTGTGGATGGGCGCCTGGGGCAATGGCTTCCCCTATGGCATCTGGACGCACCTCGAGTGGGTTTCGGGCGTCGGGTATGCTTTCGGCAACTTCCACTACAACCCCGTGCACATGCTCGCGATCACGTTCTTCTTCACGAACTGTCTCGCGCTCGCACTGCATGGCGGCCTGGTCTTGTCGGCGGTCAACCCTTCAGGGGGCACCGACGTCAAGTCGCCCGAATACGAAGACACCTATTTCCGTGACTTCATCGGCTATTCGGTCGGCACGCTCGGCATTCACCGGGTGGGGCTCTTCCTCGCGCTTAACGCCGCGTTCTGGAGCGCCATCTGCATCGTCATTTCCGGCACTCTGTATGTCGGCAGCTGGATCGAATTCTGGGAATTCTGGAAGAAGATCCCGATCTGGTCGTAAGGAGCACCTGAACCATGGCGACTTATCAGAACATCTTTACGCAGGTGCAAGTGCAAGGGCCGCCCGAAATGGGCGTCCCCCACCTTGACGGCAGCGAAGCACGCCTGCCTTACACCACCCACAACTACTGGATGGGCAAGCTGGGCCAGGCCCAGATCGGCCCCATCTACCTCGGCACCACCGGGGTCGTCAGCCTGGCTTTCGGTACGCTGGCGATCATGATCATCGGCCTGAACTTCTGGGCTCAGGCCGGATGGAGCCCGCAGACCTTCATGCGCGAGTTCTTCTGGCTCTCGCTCAACCCTCCGGGTGAGGAATACGGGTTCAGCCCCTTCGTCCCGCTGGACAAGGGCGGCTGGTGGATTCTGGCAGGTTTCAGCCTGACGGTCTCGATCCTGATGTGGTGGGTGCGCACCTACAACCGCGCCAAGGCGCTGGGCATGGGGATGCACATTCCCTGGGCCTTTGCCTCGGCCATTTGGCTCTACCTCGTGCTCGGGTTCATCCGGCCGATGCTGCTGGGCCAGTGGTCGGAAGCGGTGCCTTTCGGTATCTTTGAACACCTCAACTGGACGAACAATTTCTCGCTGCTTTACGGGAACCTGTTCTACAACCCGTTCCACGCGCTCTCGATTGTCTTCCTTTACGGGTCGGCGGTGCTGTTCGCGATGCACGGGGCGACGATCCTTGCACTTGGCCGCTACGGCGGTGAGCGCGAGATCGAACAGATCACCGATCGCGGGACCGCGGCCGAACGCGGCGCGCTCTACTGGCGCTGGGTGATGGGCTTCAACGCCTCGTTCGAATCGATCCACCGCTGGGCCTGGTGGTTCGCAGTCCTCATCACCCTCACGGGCGGCATCGGCATCCTGCTGACCGGCACCGTGGTCGACAACTGGTATGTCTGGGCGCAGGAGCATCACTACGCACCGCAGTGATGCACCCTGAGCTCTCGCGGGGGCGGTCATCCGTCCCCGCGCCGTTATTGCCGAGGCCCGGCGGGACCAGACCCGCCGGGCCTTCGCTTTTTGGGACTTCGGAGGGGCCTGCGCCCCGCCTTCCCTAGAGCCGGCTTCGGAGATCGATGAGGTGCAAGGGCAGCGAGGCGGCGCGCGGCCGCGCGACCCACCACCACTCCGCCCCCACCAGCGCCCCACGCAATCCGGTGACGATGAGCACCGCGGGGCCGAGCAGCCCGGCGATCGCGCCAAGGCTCCAGCGCCGGGCGAGCCGCAGCCACAGCCCCTCGAGCGCCAGCACGGCAAGGACGAGATCGGCGGCATGGCCGCTCGCGAACAGGCTCTCCATCATGGCTGCGTCTCCTCGATGCGGGCCGCTGCGGCGCGCGCGCCCGCGCCGCCCTCGCCCGCCGGCCTCAACCGAAGGGCGCGTTGAGCTCGACCACCGCCCAGTTGAGCGCGGCCGCGAAGGTCACCCAGGCGAGATAGGGCACCAGCAGCCATGCGGCGCTGCGCGAGAAGCGCCCGCAGTAGAGGATCAGCGCGAGGATCGAGAGCCACAGGACAATCACCTCAACGAATGCCCAGTCGGGCCGCTGGAGGCGAAAGAAGATGAGGCTCCAGGCGATGTTGAGAAAGCCATTGAGCGCAAAGAGGCTGATCACCCATTCCGATTGCGCGGCGGTGGGCGCCGCGCGCCAAGCGTTGACGCCGGCAATCGTTATCAGCGCATAAATAAGCGTCCAGCCCATCGGGAAGACGATGTCGGGCGGGTTCCACGCGGGCTTCTCGAGCGCCTGATACCACGGGCCGAGATCGGTGATCGTCGCGCCGAGCGCGGCGACGCAGAGCGCCGCCACGGTCGCCACCGCTACCGGCAGAATCCAGATGCTCCTCATACGCGCCGGTCTAGCGCGTTGCGGGCCTCAAGCCTAGCAGGTGCGCGGTATCCTTGAGGAAGATCTTGACGTGGGCGAGCGGCTTGGCGCGGACCAGCTTCTTGTTCATGTAAGCCTGCCAGGTGAGCTCCTGCACGTCCTTGTCGTCGCAGATCGTGACGAAGCGCTCGCGTCGCTTGTCCGAGGAATACCAGAAGTACTGCATGATCCCGAGGATCCAGAACACCTTGCCGTGTTCCTTCATGAACTTCTTGCGCGCGGTGCGCAGTTGCCGGGCATCGCCGGTCTTGAGGAAGGCGCTCGCCGCCTCGCCGACCACGCGCCCGCCCATCATGGCATAGTAGATGCCCTCGCCCGAGGCCGGCGCGACCACGCCCGCGGCATCGCCGGCGACGATCACGTCGGCGCCATTGTCCCAGCGCTTGAGCGGCTTCAGGGGGATCGGCGCGCCCTCGCGCCGGACCGTCTCGCAGCGGTCGAGCTTGAGGTCGTCGCGCATGGTCGCGATCGCGCCGCGCAGCGAGAAGCCCTTGTTGGCGCTGCCGACCCCGATGCTCGCGGTGTCACCGTGGGGGAAGACCCAGGCGTAGAAATCGGGCGACAGGCGGCCCTGGTAGAACACGTCGCAGCGCGCCGGGTCGTACTCGTCGGACTTGCCTTCGGGCGACTTGATGATCTCGTGATAGGCGAAGACGCAGGGCACCCGTTCGGCGCCCGGCAGGCACTGCTTGGCGACTGCCGAGCGCGCGCCGTCCGCGCCGATCACGCAGCGCGCGCGCACCCGCTCGATCGGGCCGCCGCGGGTGCGGCGGAAGGTCACGACCGGATGCGGCAGGTCGTCGCGCTCGATCTTCTCGAAGGTGGCGGTGA
>JAGKSZ010000181.1 GCA_018991295.1 Porphyrobacter sp.
GGCGAGGGCGCGGGGGGCGGGGAGGCGGGCGCTCCGTCGGCTGCGGCCACCGCTGGCGAGGGCGGGGGAGAGGGCGGTGCAGGCGGCGAAGGTGAAGCTGCGGTTGGTGCAGGGGGTGAGGGCGAAGGCGGCGTTGCGACCGCCGATGCGGCGCGCGATCCAGTCGCCTATGGCATCGCGCTGGCGGTAGCCGAAGCCCATGTTGTTGCCGCTCGCGATGCCTATGCTGCGGGCAAGAAGGAAGCGGCAGGCGAAATGTTTGCTCACCCGGTCAGCGAAGTGCTGCTCGATATGGAACCGGCCTTTGCCAAGCTTGGCGTTGCCGATTTCAAGCCGCTGTTCACTGCCGCATCGGACGCGGCTCTGGCGGGCAAGCCTGCTGCCGAAGTGAACAAGGCTTATGATGCGATCATCGCCGCGCTGCGTGCTGCTGCCGCCAAGGCTCCCAAATCCGATGCCAGCGCAGCCGGGGTTTCTGCCGCCGTGATCGCAGACATGATCGAACGGGCCAGCGCCATGTATCGCCAGCTGCCCGGCAATGACGCCTATGAGCCCTATCTTGACGGCTATGGCTTTGCCCGCGTTGCGGCAAGCGGCTTTGCTGCCTCAGGCGGGGCGATCAAGGCCGAGAATGCGGACCTCCATGCCCGTATCACCGAAGCACTTGCGCTGCTTAACAAGGCCTATCCGGCAGCTGCCCGCCCGGCCAAGTTGCCGGCTGAACCGGGGGCGCTGTCGGGTGCTTCGGCCAAGGTCATGCTCGCCGCCGGGCGCTGACCGCTATCTGCGTTGCAGGCCCGCTGCCGGTGCGGTGTGGGCCTGCAAATGTGTGCGGCTTGTCCAAATGCGACAAACTCGCCTGCGCAGCCTTCTGCGGGGCTCTGCGTGCTTGTGTTTGCGCCGGGTAGGAGTAGTCTCCTGTTCCTGAGGGATCACCGGTTGGAGGGACGCGCGTGGCGATTTTCGCTCGCGGCGCAATCGGGATGACGGGTCGCACGACAAGAGAACGCGGTCGCTAAGGCCGCGCGGGCAAGGCGAACCACGATCAAGGGGGTAAGCTTGTCGCACGTTCACTTCACCGGCGCGGCTGCGCACAAGGTTTTCGCGGAACCTTCGCCTCGCACCCTGGCGCGACCTGTGCGTCTGGCGATCATGGGCCTTGCCGCGCTTGCGTTGCTCCCGGATGCGGCGCTGGCACAGGGCGCCCCGCCGCCACCTGCCTCCATCGCGCCGCCCAATCGCGCCGACCTGATCCCGCCTGATCGGCGCGAAAGCGAACGCCGCCCGACGCTCACCATTGATGGCGATTTTGAACGCGCGCCTTGCGCGCTCGATCAGCCCGAGTTTGCCGATATCCGCTTTACCGTGAAAGGCGCAGCCTTTGCCGGGCTGGAACGCGTGCCGGGCCTGTCGCTTGAAGAAGCCTATGCCAGTTACGTCGGGCGCGAGCTGCCGGTTGCGGTGCTGTGCGATATCCGCGCCGCCGCCAATGCGATGCTGCGCCAAAAGGGCTATCTCGCCACAGTCGAGATTCCCGAACAAAGCCTGTCTGACGGCATCCCTGATTTCAAGGTGGTGTTTGGCCGCCTGACCGCCGTGCGTGTGCGCGGCGAGGCGGGGGCTTCGGAGCGGCTGGTGGCAGCCTATCTCGAAAAGCTCACCGGGCAGGAGGTGTTTAACACCAACGCGGCCGAACGCTACCTGCTGCTGGCCGACGATCTGCCCGGCCTAGATGTGCGCCTGTCGCTGCGACCGGCCGCGGGCGGAGCGCCGGGCGATCTGGTGGGCGAGGTTGCGGTGCTGCGCCAGCGCGGCATGATCGATGTGAACATCCAGAACTTCGGCTCCGAGGCGATCGGACGGTTCGGCGGGGTGCTGCGCGCAGAGCTTTACGACCTTACCGGGCTTGGCGACCGGACCACGCTGGCACTGTTCAGCACGCTCGAATTTGCCGAGCAGCACACCGTCCAGATCGGCCATGATTTCCGCATCGGCAGCGAAGGATTGCGGATCGGTGGTCAGTTTACCTGGAGCACCACCAATCCATCGATCGGTCTGGCAGGCTTCGATGTCGCCTCCGACACCATCGTGGCGGGGGTCTTCGCCAGCTATCCGCTGCTGCGCACTCGCCGCCACAGCCTGTTTGCCGAGGGCGGGTTTGAACTGATCAATCAGGAAGTTGGGCTCAACACGATTGCGCTCAACGAGGATCGGGTGCGGATCGCCTATGCACGGCTTGGGGGTGAAGTGATCGATCAGACTTCGGTCCTGCGCGCTGATGGCTATTCGCCCTTCGAACCGAAATTCCGTGTGCGCTATGGGGCCGAATTGCGCCGCGGGCTGGACGTGCTGAGCGCCAGCCCCGATTGCCGCCCCAACCTCATCGCCTGCCTCATCGGCGGCCCTGCTGCACCAAGCCGGATCGAGGCCGATCCCACACCGCTGCTGCTGCGGCTGGATACGGATATCGAATATCGTCCCGATCCGCTGCTGACCTTCGCGCTTGATACGCGGGCGCAGATCACGGGCGATGCGCTGCCGGCCTTCGAGGAACTGGCAGGCGGCTCATTCTCGATCGGGCGCGGTTTTGATCCCGGCGCGGTGCTGGGCGACAGCGGGATCATGGGTTCGCTTGAAATCCGCTATGGATCGCTTGCGCCCGGCAGCGTCCGGGGCGTGGCATGGCAGCCCTATGTGTTCTCCGATCTTGCCATCGTGTGGAACGAGGACCCGAGCCGCGCGGGCACCAACCCGGACCGCCTGTGGTCGGCAGGCGGGGGCGTGCGCGTGGCGTGGGGCCGCGGTTTGCAGAGCGATTTCCTGGTCGCTGTGCCGCTCGAACGCCCCGATCTTGCCCGGCGCACCGGTGATGTGCGCTTCATGTTCTCGCTGACTGCCCGCCTGTTCCCGTGGAGATTCTGAGATGAGCCAAGCTGTTCTCGAACGGTCCCGCTTGCTGTCCGGCGCTGCCGGGGCTGCACTGGCGATGGGGTTGATGCTGGGCGGCACACCGGCCGCAGCGCAGGGCATCCTTGCCGATGGCAATGTCGTTGCCGGTTCGGCCGAGATCAGTACCATCGATGCCACGACCACAAGCGTCGATGTGTTCTCGCCCACTGCTGTGATCAACTGGACTCCGCAGGTCGACAACAGCGGCAATGCGCTCAATTTCCTGCGTGCCGGCGCCACTGCAATCTTCCGCGCTGCGCAGGGCGAAAATTTTGCAGTCCTCAACCGCATCCTGCCGGGACCAAACAACAATATTGTCGTGATCAACGGCAATGTGCTGAGCCAGGTGATCGGGGTGACCGGCGCTCCTGTGCCGGGCGGCTTTATCGCCTTCTATTCCCCGACCGGGATTCTGGTGGGAGAGAATGCGACCTTCGATGTCGGCAGCCTGCTGCTCAGCACGCTCGACATGACCAATAATGATTTCGAAGCCTTCGCCTTGCAGGGCGCGCTGCTGCCGCTCAACGGTGCGCCCGGATCGACAGCGCGGATCGACATCAGGCCCGGTGCGCAGATCAACGCCCTGCCGGAAAATGCCTTCTTTGCCGTGGTCGCCGCCGATATCGAGATGCGCGGGGCGGCGCGGGTCAATGGCAGCCATGCCTATGTTGCAGGTGAGGTGGTGAACCTGCGCTTTTCCAATGGCCTGTTTGACATCAGCGTGCCGGTCGGCACGGCTGCGGGGGGCGAGGTGTTGACGCTTGACGGGACGATCGGCGGCCCCTCCAGCACCGGCGCTGCGGGCGACAACCACTTGATCTACGCCGTCGCCCGCGCCTCGCAGGATCCGATCAGCATGTTGTTCCGGGGCAATCTCGGCTTTGATCCGGCGCAGACCGCAGGCGTGATCAATGGCGAGATCATCCTTTCTGCCAATCACAATGTGTCGGGCCGGACAGTCGATGGCGGTTCGATCCGGGATGGCAATGCGGCAATCTTCAACGGCAATTCGGCACTGGCCGGTGCGCGCGCCGATATCCTGATCGAGGATATCGCTGCGTCCAGCAGCTTGCTCGCGATTTCGGCGCACAGCACCCGGATGCGCGCGATCTTCGCCAACAGTTCGGTGGCAGGCAATCTCCAGCTGATTGGCCGCGAAGGGGCCTTCCTCTCGGCCACTGGCGGGCGTAACCTCGCGATTACCGGCAATGCGCTGATATCGGCCTCGGACCTCGGAGTGGGCGGATCAAGCCCGCCTGATCCCAATGCAATCAATGCCGATGCCGGGCAGGCGAGCCTGTTGGTATCCCCCGGCGCGAGCGCGACCATCGGGGGCGATCTGCTGGTCAGTGCAGATGCGCTTGCGGGCGCGGAAACCATCGCCGCCACGGCCGGCACGGCGCGCGCGGGCCTTGCCGATATCACCGTTCAGGGCGGCACCTTGAATGTGCGCGGCACCGCCAGCGTCAGCGCGCGGGCA
>JAGKSZ010000182.1 GCA_018991295.1 Porphyrobacter sp.
CGCGTCCGAAGTGATCTCGCACTACGGCCCGCGCCCTGAGGCGGATATGCTCAAGCCGATGGACGAGCGGCTTTAGGTTTGCGTGCCCGCCCCCGCGGGCACGTCCTCGGTGCATCCTTGTTGCCCTACCGCTATGCTGCTTGAGGGCGAAGTGCGGCCCGCCGAGTCAGCTTAGGCCGGTGTTTCCTGAATCAGGAGACACATGAGACACTGTCCAGAAACACAAAACCCTTGGCCGCATGGCGCAGTGGGGATGGGGGCTGACGATGGCAAAGAGCGGGGCGCAGTCTAACGCTGCGCCGCGCCTGTAGGAAAGCCCGCCGTTCAGGCCGCTGCCGCAGCGCGCCGTGCCGGGCGTTTGCCCGTCTCCCAGCCCAGCCACACGACCGCTGCGCTGACCGCGATGGCAAGTGCCAGCGTCAGCGGCACCGGAATTGCGGCATAGGCGGCAAAAGCAGTATTGAAGGCCGGGATCGCCGGGGCAAACCACATCAGCACTGCCTGCAGGCCGATGAACCCTGCCGCCACCAGCCAGGGCGCGCCGTGCTTGCGGTTCATGGCGTAAAGCCCCAGCGCGAACAGCATCGCCAGCACATCGCTGATCACGATCACATCGAGCACCGCGCGCGGCCCTTCGCTGCCGATCACGTTCATCCACGGCAGATATTGCTCGATCACCCGGCTGAACGGGCTTTCGAACAGGATCAGCGGCGTCGCCAGCATATAGCCTGCGTGCAGCTTCACGTTGCGACGATGTTTGAGCGCGAGGAAAAACAGCGTCAGATAGGCCGCGATCGCCACCCCCATGCCGATCGCAAAGGACGATCCGAGCAGATTGACGAAGGGTTCGTCGCCGCGGGCAAAATTGGCGGCGGTGACATTGATGATCATCACAAAGCCAAGGATCAGGAAGGGAAACAGCGCAAAGCTTGCCCGCCCCATCTGACGGTGGAGAGCATTGGCGCGGCGCTGGATGGTAAGGTGCTGGGCAATCAGCAGCGCCAGCCAGGTCATCGAAGACAGGGCGTGGACGTGGAAGGCAAGCGGCATTGGCCCGCCCACCCGGTTGAAATAGCTCGCCCAGAAACCGGCCATGATGACCAGCAGCACAAACCCGACGAAATAATGCGCGTGACGATACGGCATCGAGAGTCCCCCTTCCCGATTGCGACCGGGCGCAGGGGTATCACGAAGCATCCACCAGTCAAAGCCCCGTGGGCGGACGCCTATTCGTCGGGCACGTAGCCCGCATCACGCAAGGTCACCATATAGGCCGCAATCTGGCGGGTCTGAGCGGGAGTCAGGGTGAAATCCATGTCTTCGGGGTAATTGTGCGCATTGGCCAGCCAGTCCGCGAGCGACTTTTCTGAGAGGCCCCGCCGGTTGGCGATGGCGGCAAAGCTGGGCGAGGCCGGGTTGGGCGAAAGGAACGGCGGTTCGACCGCGTGGCACCCCCCGCACGCCGCCTCGACAAAGGCCGGAGCGCGGGTGTCGGGCGAGGGCGAGGTCGCCTTGCCCACCATCGGCGGCGGATTGTCGGTGCCGGGCGCGGTGGCGCAGGCGGCGAGTGTGGCGAGCGCGGCGAGGACGAAGGGACGGTGGGTCATGCTGGGCTTATCCTCTCGGTTCGGGGGGCTTTCCTTGACCGGGATCAATTTTGGCAAAGCGCGCGCTTGTCGGATCGATCCTTGTCACACCGCCCCGGACGTGATCCGGGGCCGCGTTACCATCTTGCCCTCGCAAATGAGGAGAAGCGGGGTCCCGGGTCAAGCCCGGGAAGGGGGAATGGCGAAGGGCGGGATTACGCCGCCGCCTCCCGCGCTACCTCGCGCCAGCCGATATCGCGGCGGCAGAAACCGGACGCGAAAGTGATCGCGTCCACCGCCGCATAGGCACGCGCCTGCGCCTGCGAGACGCTGGCTCCGGTGGCCGTAACGTTCAGCACCCGGCCGCCATTGGCCACCAGTGTGCCGTCCGTCAGCGCGGTGCCGGCGTGGAACACCTTGGCTGCGCCCGGCTCCACCCCGGACAGATCGATTGCGCCGCCTTTTTCGGGCGTGCCGGGATAGCCCTTTGCCGCCATCACCACGGTGAGCGCGGTTTCATCGCGCAGAGTGACTTCGGCCCCGGCAAGCTCTCCCCGCGCGCAGGCGAGCATGATGCCGACAAGATCGCTCTCCAGCCGCATCATCAGCACCTGACATTCCGGATCGCCGAAACGGGCGTTGTATTCGATCAGCTTGGGGCCCTGCGCCGTCAGCATCAGGCCCGCAAACAGCACACCCTGATAGGGATTGCCCTCTTCGCGCATGGTGCGCACCGTGGGCTCGATGATTTCGGCCATCACGCGGGCCTGCAATTGCGGCGTCAGCACCGGCGCGGGCGAATAGGCGCCCATGCCGCCGGTGTTGGGGCCAGTGTCGCCATCGCCCACGCGCTTGTGATCCTGTGCAGAGCCGAAGGGGACGATGGCCGTGCCGTCGGTGAGCGCGAAGAAGCTCGCTTCCTCGCCTTCCATGAACTCCTCGATCACCACCTGCGCGCCTGCCCCGCCAAAGGCCCCGCCGAACATATCGGCCAGCGTTTCTTCGGCCTCGGGCAGGGTTGCGGCGATCACCACGCCCTTGCCCGCCGCCAGCCCATCAGCCTTGAGCACGTAAGGCGGCTGGAATCGGGCGAGGGCGGCGCGGGCGTCCTCCAGGGAGGCGGTGCGCACGTAACCCGCAGTCGGGATACCCGCACGCTGGCACAGGTCCTTGGTGAAGCCCTTGGAGCCTTCGAGCTGGGCTGCCGCCTGCGATGGCCCGAACACCGGCACGCTGGCGGCGCGCAAGGCATCCGACAGCCCGTCCACCAGCGGCGCTTCCGGGCCGATCACGACGAGGCCGACCTCGCGTTCGGCGCAAAACGCGATCACTGCTGCGTGGTCGGTCACATCGAGTGCGACGATCTCCGCCTCCTCGGCAATGCCGGGATTTCCGGGGGCGGCGTAGAGTTTCGCAAGGCTCGGGGATTGCGCCAGCTTCCACGCCAGCGCATGTTCGCGGCCCCCAGAGCCCAGAAGCAGGATATTCATGGCGCCTCCGCCCAACAGCGACGATGACGCCGGGCTCGTAGCCCGAGACCGGCAAGGCGACAACGCCCAGCCGCTCACCATCAGCGAGATTTCCGCGCTGCTGAAGCGCACGGTCGAGGATCGCTTCGGCTTCGTGCGGCTGCGCGGCGAGCTTTCCGGGGTGAAACGCGCCGCCTCGGGCCACTTCTACTGCGCCTTGAAGGATGAAGGCGCGGTGATCGATGGGGTGATGTGGAAGGGCAATGCAGCGCGCATGAACTTCCGCGCCGAGGATGGGCTGGAGGTCATCGCCACCGGCAAGCTCACCACCTATCCGGGGCGGTCGAAATATCAGATCGTGATCGATTCGCTGGAGCTGGCGGGCGAAGGCGCGCTGCTGGCGCTGCTGGAAAAGACCCGCGCACGGCTGGCGGCCGAGGGCCTGTTCGCGCCCGAGCGCAAGCGGCGCCTGCCGTTTCTGCCGCAGGTGATCGGCGTCGTCACCTCGCCCACCGGGGCCGTGATCCGCGACATTCTCCACCGGCTGGCGGATCGCTTCCCCAGCCATGTGCTGGTCTGGCCGGTGCTGGTGCAGGGCAATGGCGCGGCTGAACAAGTGGCCGCGGCCGTGCGCGGGTTCTCAGGGCTAGCCCCCGAAGGCCCCGTCCCGCGCCCCGACATCGTGATCGTCGCACGCGGGGGCGGCTCGATCGAGGACTTGTGGAGCTTCAACGAGGAAGTCGTCGTGCGCGCCATCGCGGACTGCGCGGTTCCCGTGATCAGCGCCGTGGGCCACGAAACCGACACCACGCTGGCCGATTTCGCCGCCGATCGCCGCGCGCCGACGCCCACCGCTGCTGCCGAAATGGCAGTGCCGGTGCGCGCCGACCTTGCCTTTACCCTCACCGATCTTGCCGCCCGCCAGCGCCGTGCGGTCTACCGCCCTGTGGAGCTTGGCCGAGAACGCCTCGAAGCCCGCGTCCGGCTGCTGCCCCGCCCGGAAAACCTGCTGCAACCCCAAGCCCAGCGCCTCGATGATCTGGCAGAGCGTCTGCGCCGTGCGCTGGGGGATCGTTCGGCTAAGGGACGCGAGCAGCTGGCAGGGGTTGCAGCGCGGCTGTCACCCGGCCTGCTGACCCGCTCTGCCGCCGAGGCGCAGCGCCGCCTTGACCGCGCCCGGCTTGCGCCTGCCCTGATCGAGCGGCCCCTGCGTGAAGGCTCTCAGCGCCTTGCAGGGCTGACCCGGGTGATGAGCCAGCTTCACCCCGAAAAGCCGCTGGAGCGCGGCTATGCGATCATCCGCGATGCGCAGGGCCGCGCGCTGACCACCCGCGCCGAGGCCGCAGGCGAGGCGCTGCTCCGCCTGCAATTGCGCGACGGGACGCTGGATGCCGTGCCTGCCGGCGCCGCTCCGCCAGCCCCGCGTCCTGCACCCAGGCCGCGCCCTGCCGCACCGCCGCCCCAAGATGATTTGTTCGGTTAGCCGCGGGATGCTATCAGGGTGACCATGCTGATGACCCCTTCCGACAAGGCCGCCAAGCTTTACTATGGCCCCTCCAGTTTCCGGGTGCTGCGCCCGGGCAGTCATGTGCTCTGCGCGGTCACCGGTGAGGCGATCCCGCTCGCTGAACTGCGCTACTGGAGTGCTGAGCGGCAGGAGCCTTACGCCTCCCCCGAAATCGCGACCCGCCGACTGCTCGGCCTCGTCTGAAGCCGCACCCTGATGCCGCCTGAAGGCCTCCAGGCGCGGCCTCCTTCGCGTGCGCGCAGATGGCGGCAGGCATTGATCGTTCTGGTGGCGCTGGGCGCGGCGCCAGGCACCTTCGTGCGCACGCCGGTGGGTCACCGCGACGCTCCGGCAACGCAGATCACGGTATCCCCGGTCGATCTGGGTGCGCCGCCGCCGGGGCTGCTCACGGTCACCGGCAGCTGGCAGATGCGCAGCGATCACGGCTGGTTCGGGGGCTTTTCCTCACTGGTGGCAGGCCCGGGCGAATCGCTGGTGGCCGCGACCGATCGCGGCTTCCTGCTCGATATCGACACCGCAGGCGCTGCGCCGCAGGCCAGGCCCGGCAGCTTCCGCTTCATCGGCCTGACCAGCAACGGACGCAAGGAGGTGGTCGATCTTGAAGCGATCACCCGCGATCCGGCAAGCGGCACGCTATGGGGCGCCTTTGAAAACGCCAATTTGCTGATGCGCCTGCCGCCCGGCGGCCCGGCGCGTTCGCTTGCCCTGCCGGCGATCGCCCAGTGGAGCAAGAACAGCGGCCCTGAAACGATGGAGCGGCTGCGCGATGGCCGTTTCCTGATCCTTGCAGAAGGATCATCGGAAAGTGGCACGGTAGACCGCCCCGCGCTGCTCTTTCAGGGCGATCCGATGGAGGGCGGCGAACCGGTTCGCTTCCGCTTCAACTGCCGCGCGGCCTATGCCCCTGTCGATATGACCGAAGTGCCCGGCGGGCGGGTGCTGATCCTGATGCGCAATGTGCGCTACACTGTCCCTGCAACCTTCGATGCCGTGATCATGATTGCCGATCCGGCAGAAATCCGCGCCGGGGGCCACTGGCGCGGCGAGATCATCCAGCGGCTTGAAGGGCCGGGTTATGGCGAGAATTTCGAAGGCATCGCCTTTGTTCCCGATCCCGCCGATCCGGAAAAGGGCGCGGTGTGGATCGTGGCCGATGACAATTTCTCGGTGTTCCAGCGCAGCCTGCTGGTGCGATTCGCGTGGGATGGCAGCGGGGCCGCGTTGCAGCAACGCGCCGCTGTGCGCGCCGCGCAGGAATGGCAAAGGGCCCTGAACGGTGTTCAGAGCCCCCTGGTGATTTGTCCGAAAATCGACGCCGATGGCTAGCCGCTGGATGCGGCCGCATCGAAGCCCAAGGTCAGGCGGCCGCCTGCGCCTTGATCAGCTCGCGCTTCACCTTCTGCGCGTTGGCCGACAGCTTTTCGTCGCTGGTCTTGAGCAGCCAGTTATCGAGCCCGCCATTGTGCTCGACCGAGCGCAGACCGTGGGTCGAAACGCGGAACTTGAAGCTGCGCTCCAGCTTTTCGCTCATCAGCGTCACGTTCTGCAGGTTGGGCAGGAACACGCGCTTGGTCTTGTTGTTGGCGTGGCTCACATTGTGGCCGACCTGGCGGCCCTTGCCGGTCAGTTCGCAGATGCGCGACATGGTGTGTCTCTTCTCGTAAAGATCGCGCCCGGGCTCAGACCCGGGCAAGGAAAGCGGCGCGCATAACGGGGCAGACCCGAATCGTCAAGCAAGTTGCGCGTCCCGCTCGCCCCGGCTAGCCCACCGGGGATGAACAGCTGGCCGCTCCCCGCACCGATGCAAGCCGCGCTCGATGCGGCGCGGGCAGCGGCGGCGTGCGGTGAAGTGCCGATTGGCGCGGTGATCGTCAAGGATGGTGTGGTCATTGCCGCTGCGCACAACACCCCCCGCACCGACCACGATCCCACCGCCCACGCCGAAATCCTTGCGATTCGCGCAGCGGCAAGGGCGCTGGGCGATGAACGCCTGACCGGGTGCGAACTGTGGGTGACGCTGGAGCCCTGCGCCATGTGTGCCGGCGCGATTGCCCATGCCCGTATCGCCCGCCTCTATTACGCCGCCAGCGATCCCAAGGGCGGTGCGGTGGAGCATGGGGCGCGGGTGTTCGACCAGCCCCAGTGCCTCCACCGCCCCGAGGTCTATTCCGGCATCGGCGAGACCGAGGCGGCGGACTTGCTGCGGGGGTTTTTCAGGGAGCGACGCTAGGGCGCGATGGCGTATTCGGGGGTGCAGGGTTCGACCGGTTGCTCGCTGAAGGACAGCGGAGGGCCGTTGCTGGGCCGGGTCGGCACGAAACCGTCCCGGTAGAACAACCACGCCGCCTGCCGCTTATCCTCGCGAAGGGGCGGCCCGCCTTCGGCCACCGCGAGCGCGAGATTGGCCGTATACCCCTCACAAGTGCCGCCGAAGCGCCGGTCCCAGGCGATCTGCCGGATGGCCTCGACATCCAGCGCCGCGACATCCTCCACCAGCCCCAGCCGCGCCCGCCGCTGGTTGCAAGCCACGCGGTAGAGGCATACCTTCTGCCCCGGCGCATGACCCTGCACATAGTCGCCCGCCGCGGCGATCACCCGCGCCTTGTCGAGCCGCGCCCACGAAGCATAGCGCGCGCCATAGTCATAGGCGGTGCAGCTCCCCACCAGCAGCACCAGCACGCCAAGGCAGCCGAGCCCGATGCGCTGGCCGAGGCGCGGTTTCGGGGGCGCCGCAGGGTCGGCGACGGTCATGCGCGCGCCTATTCCTCCGGCTTGGGCGCGGGCTTGGGCTTGAGCCGTCCGGCCTCAAGGATCGGCAAGCCTCCCTCGGTCGGGACGTAGATGATCTGGCCCTGCGACTGGCTGAGGTTCTCGATATAGAGATAGCGCAGATAGCCCTCCGGCCCGCCCAGCCCGTCTGCGACGATGCGGTTGGCTTCGGCCACGCCCTTGGCCCGCTCGACCTCGGCCTGCGCGAGCAGCTTGGCGCTCTCCAGCTTGGCCTCGGCTTCCAGCGTGGCGATCTGACGGTTCTGGCGGGCCTGCGCCAGTTCAGCCTCGCCCGCGGTCTCGGCATTCCAGACCCGCACTGAATTATAGGCCGCACACGATCCCAGCCCGCCGCCGACCACCACGATCAGCAGGAACAGGATGCCAAGAGCGAGCGACCAGACGGAATTGGTGGCATTCATGGGCGAAAAACTCCGGAATGGTTGAGCCATGTTTGCCCGCCATCATGGCTATCTTGCTGAAATGAGGGAAGAGACATTGGGCTGAAACCTGCTCTTTACACCCCACAACCCCCGCCAGATCTTCGCAGGGGCACTGTCCTTTGCGCCGCGCCGCGCGGCCGGGCACGGGGCGGGGCGGAAGCGGCGGGAATAGCACAGCCGCAATTCCTCCAGCCACCCGCGCGCGTTCAGTTCCACCCCCACCGCGCTTTCGGGCCATTCGGGGTTGGCATCGGAGAAAGCCGCACGGATGCGCCCGGCGGTGAGGCCTTTTTCGCGGGCGATCCGGTCATAATCGGGCAGGCGCAGCCCGCCGTGAAGGATGCGGATCACCTTGAGATAGGGCTCTGGCTGCGGCACCATGCAACTGCCGTGCTTGGCCCATTGGCGGGCCACCAGCCGTTCGGATGGCATCAGGCACATGGCAGAGCGCACCTCGGCAGGCCTGAGCGCGGCGCGGGCATCGCACCACTGCGGCCAGCCTTTCGCGCCTTCGGGCCACAGCCCGTGGACGATCAGGCCGAAGCTGCCATTGTCGCCGCCGCATTGCATGGCATGGGCGGGATCATCCTTGCGGGTGCGGCAGAATTCGGGGCTCCAGCTCAATGCAAGGGTGTAGCCGGTGACCGGCGTTCGCCGCGCCGGGCCATCGGGGGTGACCTTGGGCACGGCCACGCTTTGCGGCACGCGGCACTGATAGGCCTGCGCGTGGGCGAGCGAGGGCAGGGCCAGCGCGATGGCGGCAAGGAGGCTATTCGAACACCGCAGGGTCATCCGCTCCCTTTTGCGCAAACCAGCGGTGGCTGGCAGGGGTGAACAGCATCGCTGCCGCGATCAGGCTGAGCAGCATCGCAGCCCACCACGCCGGGCCGACCAGAGGTTCCCCCGCCCCGCCTCCGGTGATGAAGCGGTGGCCTTCGGGCAGGTTCAGCAGCCTCGCCGCCACCATCACCGTCACCATCCAGCGGGCAAAGCGCACCGCCGAAAGCCACACCATCGCGATCGGAATAAGCGCAATCGAAAGCCGCGCACTCAGCGTGACAATCGCTGCATCGCGGGTCCAGACGATGTCCGGGATGGTCTGGCTCAGGCTGTTCTGGAACGCCGGAAGATCGCGCATCCCATCCAGAAACGCGACCAGCGCCGCCGCAAGAAACGCCGCTGCAAAGATAGTGATGCTTGTCGGACGGCGGCGCGAAAGGGCGATCACAGCGGCTTGAAATCCAGGCCGATGTCAGCGGCAGGCGCGCTTTGGGTGAGGCGCCCGACCGAGATGTAATCGACCCCGCTGGCCGCCTTGGCCGCGATGGTTTCAAGGTTGACGCCCCCGCTCGCCTCGGTCGGCACGCGCCCGGCGACCATCCGCACCGCCTCGGCCAGCACGCCTGCGTCCATATTGTCGAGCAGCAGGTGATGCGCGCCCGCGCTGAGCGCAGGTTCGATCTGATCGAGGCTGTCGACCTCGCAGATGATCCGCGTCACGCCTGCCTCACGCGCGCGGCGCACCGCTTCGCCCACGCTGCCTGCCACGGCCACGTGATTGTCCTTGATCATCGCCGCATCCCACAGGCCCATGCGGTGGTTCTGCGCGCCGCCCTGCCGCGTCGCATATTTTTCGAGGAACCTGAGGCCCGGAATGGTCTTGCGGGTATCAAGCAGCGTGCAGGCCGGATTGCCGCCCGGCCCGCGCATCGCGGTGACATAGGCCTGCGTCATGGTGGCAATGCCCGAAAGGTGCTGGACGATGTTGAGCGCGCTGCGTTCGGCGGTCAGCAGCGCGCGCGCCGCGCCTTCGATGCGCATCAGATCGGTGCCCGCCGGCACCTTGTCGCCATCATGCACGAGCGCGGTGATGCTGCATCCGGGATCAAGGTGGCGAAAGAACGCCTCGGCCAGCGGCAGGCCTGCCACCACAATCGCATCGCGGCTGTCCATCACGCCCGAAAAGCGCGCATCGGCAGGGATCACGCTCTCGGAAGTCACATCCCGCCCGCCGCCCGGCTGGTCCACGCCGAGATCCTCGGCGAGTGTGTCGCGGACGAATTTGCCGAGGTCGAAGCCGGGGAGGGTGAAGGTCACGAATAAACTCCGTTCGCCCTGAGCCTG
>JAGKSZ010000183.1 GCA_018991295.1 Porphyrobacter sp.
CCGAGGCGCTGAGCGTGTCGTTCGGCACGGAATGGCGGCGTGAGGAATATCAGCTGACCGCCGGCGAGCTCAATTCCTACATCGCCGGCCCGGTGCGCGTCGGGGCCAACAACCCCTTCATCACCGGCGCAGGCGCCACGGCCTTTGCCGCACCCGGATCGCAGGTGTTCCCCGGCTTCCAGCCGCGCATCGGCGGGGTGGATGTGACCACGCCCAACAGCCGCGAGAACGTCTCGCTCTATGCCGAGCTTGATGCCGACATCACCTCGGGCTGGAACGTGCAGGTGGCGGGCCGCTTCGAGGATTATAGCGACTTCGGTTCGACCTTGAACGGCAAGCTTGCCAGCCGCCTTGAACTGGTGGACGGGCTTGCCCTGCGCGGTGCTGTGTCAACCGGCTTCCGTGCACCCTCGCTCCAGCAGCAGTTCTTTGCAGCGGCGGCCACCAACAATATCGGCGGCGTGCTGGTCGATGCGGTGACGCTGCCGGTGAACAACCCGGTGGCCGTGGCCCTTGGCGCGACCCCGCTGAAGGCCGAAAAGTCGCTCTCGTGGTCGGCGGGCGCGGTGTTCGACATGGTCGACGGGCTGAACTTCACCTTCGATTACTACCAGATCGACATCGACGATCGCATCGTGCTGACCGACAACCTCACCGCCAACCGCGATGCGGCCGGCAATCCGACCGGCGGCAACCCGGGCTTCGGGATCGCGCAGATCCTCAACAATGCCGGCTTCACCAGCATTTCGGCGGCGCGGTTCTTCTTCAACGGGATCGATACCCGCACCCGCGGTTTCGATGCCATCGCAACCTATCGCACCACGCTGGGCGATCTTGGCTCGCTGTCGCTGACAGCGGGTTACAACTGGAACGATATCGACATCACCGGCCGCCGCACCAATCCGGGCAATCTGGCACAGGTGCCGGGGATTGATCTGTTCGGCCGGCTCGAATCGCTGCGGATCGAGCGCGGACAGCCCAAGGACCGCATCAATCTGGGTGCAGACTGGGAGTGGGGCTGGCTCAGCACCACGGTGCGTGCCAACCGCTTTGGCGAGGTGTTCTCGGCCGGTGCCACGCCGATCAACGATGTCCTGCTGCGCCCGCGCTGGATCACCGACATGGAAATCCGCCTGCGCCCCGAAGGCACCTTTGCCGACGGGCTGGAACTGGCGATCGGGGCGAACAACCTGTTCGACCAGTATCCGACCGTAAACCCCACCGGCCGCGCCACCGATCCGGTGACCGGCAACCAGGCCAACCTTTCGGTCAACAACTACTTCCTGCCGTTCTCGTCCTTCTCGCCTTTCGGCTTCAACGGACGCTTCCTTTACGGCCGGATCAGCTTCGCCTTCTGAGGGCAAGCACCAGGTGCGGTCCGCAAGGGGGATGGCCCCTTTGCGGACCGCCGCCAATTGTCAGGGGGCCAGGCCTTCGACCATTTGCGCAAAGGGTGTCTGATCGACGACGATGGCACCTGCCCCGGGGGCGATCAAGATCAAGGATCACCCCGAAGGCCAGCGCAATCAGCAGGTAGAGCGTGGTGGAGGCAACCCGGTGCCGCACCCGCGCTCCTGCCAGCGCATAGCCCAACATTGCAGCGGAAATCACCGCATAGGCTGCCAGCAGCCACAGCACCCGCACCGGCAAGTGCGCTTGCGAAAGCGCGTGGCGCCGCACCGCTGTATCCTCGACCGCATCGTAAGCGGCCGCCAGTGCAATTGCGTGGGGACCGGGTGTCTCCTGCGCGAGCACCGCGCGCACCTGCGCTGCCACAGGTTCGCGCAGTTCAGCCGCCTTCTGCGCCGCCCGGAATCGCTGGGCACCATCGGGCATCTCCGCAGCCACGAGCCGCGCTGCGGCATAGCGCGCCAGATCGGCCTTCAACGCCGTGGCCTGTGCGGGCGGCAGACCCTCGGCGAGCATTGCCAGATAGCCGACCGCGCTGGTCTCGTGCAGCATCAGGTCGCGCCGGTCTTCCAACCGGCCAAGCGCCATCGAAAACGAAAAGCCCATCAGCAGCGCCAGCAGGCCAAGCACGCCTGAAAGGATGAAGCCCTCGTCGCTGCTCACGCTCTGGCTGTCATCATCGGCCCTGCGCAGGCGCGTGTGGAGCCGCATTCCCGCCTCGTGCGCGAACAGCATGGCCAGCAGCAACAGCGGCACCACCAGAACCAGCGACCATGACCAGAAGCCGTCCACCATGTCCCCCCAGATGATGATGCGGTGGCGCGCCCGGCAGGACTCGAACCTGCTGCCTCAAGATTAGAAGTCTCGCGCTCTATCCAGATGAGCTACGGGCGCGCAACGCAGCGCCGCCAATAGCGCGCTTTGCGGGTCAAGGGAAACAGGCTAACCAACCCGGCGATGGAAAACACCAACGCACCCGATCCCGCCGCTGCCTTCGACCGTGATCCGACAGACGGGATCGTGGCCACCGCCCGCGCGCCGGTGACCTTCCGTTATTACGATCTGGTGATGGCGGCTTTTGTCGCCATCCTGCTGCTGTCGAACATCATCGGCGCGGCCAAGCTGACCTTTGTCGATCTGCCCTTCTGGCCGCAAGGCTGGTGGCCTGCGCCCGACGGCGTGTTCATCTATGGCGCGGGGATCCTGTTCTTCCCGCTGGGCTACGTGATCGGCGACGTGCTGACCGAAATCTATGGCTTTGCCAAGGCGCGCCGGGTGATCTGGGTGGGCACGGCGGCCATGCTGTTCCTGGCCTTCATGTCCTATGTCGTGACCGCCCTGCCCCCCTTCGGCGGGTGGGAGTGCGCTGCCAGCGGCTTTGGCGGCGAGCGGCCCGCCACCTCGACCGCAGACCTTGCGATCCCCGGCGGCGCGATCTGCCAGAGCACCTATGAAAGCGTGTTCGGCAGCACCTGGCGCATCGTTGTCGCCTCGATCACCGCCTTCTGGGCGGGCGAGTTCGTCAATTCCTTCGTGATGGCCAAGATGAAAGTGTGGACCAAGGGCCGTGCCCTGTGGACCCGCACCATCGGATCGACCTTTGTCGGGCAGGGCGTGGACAGCCTGATCTTCTACCCCGTCGCCTTCTACGGCATCTGGACGACCGAGGCGGTGATGACCGTGATGGTCACCAACTGGGCGCTGAAGGTGGTGTGGGAAGCGGTGCTGACGCCGGTGACCTATGTGGTGGTGAACCGCCTGAAGGCTGCCGAAGGCGTGGACCTGTTCGATATCGACACCGATTTCTCACCCTTCGGGAGCGAGAAACCGGCGGCCTGACCTGACGAAGCTGCCCGGCATCACATCACAATCTCGGGCACCACATCGACCCGCCAGATAAGGCCCAGCCTTCCGGCGAGCAGCTTCATGTCTTTTTCGGTCGGCTGGCCGAACAGCGCGGCGTGACTTTGCGCCAGTTGCAGCACCAGCACGCCATCTTCCACGATCAGGCGGCTCACCTCCAGCGAACGGGCAGATTGCGCGCCAAGCCGCCGCGCCAGCCGCAGCGCGAGGCCCCAGCAGATCGCTTCCTCCAGCGCCGCATCGCTGGCCAGTGCGCGCACCTCGGACGGCAGCGACAGCTGGTTGCCATTGGCAGCAATCGCTGCGGCCAGCATCGCGCGGCCCTTGCCGTCAATGCCGATCCAGCGTTTGTGCAGCGCCCAGTTGATCGCTTGCGGCAGGCGGATATTCGGCTCGATCTGCATCCCTGCAAGGCCGAGCATGGTCGCAGCCATCCGCAGCCGTTCCGACCCGTGTTCGCGTGCGGGTGCAGCGTCCAGCGTCCAGGCCGCCATGCGTGTCGCCAGCGTCGGCTGGGTCCCGCGCCCGCTGGCAAACACCGCCACGCCTGCCAGCAGCGGGTCCTGTGCCCGCGTGTGCGCAGGCAGACGATCATAGAGCAGCCCTTCGCGCAGGCCCCATGATGAAAACACCACCTTTTCCGGCGCCAGCCGCGTCAGCAGCGCCTGAAGGAGGACCGCCGCATCGGGAAGCTTTTCGGCGCGCATCGTCGAGATGCGTTCGCGGGCCTTGAGCGCATCGCTCTCGCTGCCCGCCAGCGCCGCTGCCAGATCAAGCGCGCTGGCAGCGTCAATCTCGAACCCGTGAGGATCGCTCAGCGGCCAGCCCTTGGCGGCCATCGCATAGACCGCCATGGCCCGCCATGTGCCGCCGACAAGATAGAGCGCGCCATTATCGGCAGGGGCGTTGGCAGCCAGATCCCAGCCCGCCTTGCGGATCGCCTTGTCGAGCGACTTTCTCATGTCGCCCGGATGGGTCTTGGGGTTCTTGCCGCGATGATCGGGCAGGCGCAGCGTGCCAAGCGGCAGCGTGCTCGCCCCCGCCGTGGCCCCGGCCTCCACGCGCACCAGTTCAAGGCTCCCGCCGCCAAGATCGGCCACGATCCCGCGCGCATCGGGAAAGGCGCCGATCACGCCGTGGGCGCTCAGCAGGGCTTCTTCCTCGCCCGAAATCACGCGGGGCTTGAGGCCGATGGCGCGCAGCTGTTCGGCAAATTCAGATCCGTTCGCCGCATCGCGCACGGCGGCTGTGGCGACAGTCTCAATATCCTTGATCCCGAGATCGGCCAGCACCAGCGCAAACCGCCTGAGGCCCCGCAGCGCCAGCGCCATCGCTTCATCCGCCAGCCGCCCGGTGGCGGCAATCTCGCGGCCCAGCTTGGCGGTGACCTTTTCGTTCAGCACCACCGTGGGAGCGCGCATCGTGCCGCCATAAACGACAAGACGCACCGTGTTCGATCCGATGTCGATGATCGCGCGCTCGCCCGAAGTGCCGCCCAGCATCGCCTCGCGCCCTTCGCGCCGCCATTTCCAGATCATGCCGCCGCCCCCCGCCGCAAGGTCAGCTTGGGCACCGCGCCAGCCTCCAGCGCCCCGCCGCGTCCGGATAACGAAGGGTTGGTCATGAAATAGCGGTGGCAATTGAACGCCCGCGCCCCCGGCTCAGTCTCGACCCGGGTGTAGCTGCCATCAGGGTGCAGCCACCAGCTCTGTTCGCTGTCGAGCATGTTGGCGAGCAGCACCTGCTGCAACACCTGATCGTGCACTGTGCGGTTGAGGATCGGGATCAGCGCCTCAACCCGGCGATCGAGATTGCGGCTCATCATGTCGGCAGACGCGATGAATACTGCCGCGTGCGTGCTGGGCAGCGGGTGGCCATTGGCAAAGGCATAGATGCGGCTGTGTTCCAGAAAGCGGCCGATGATCGATTTGACCCGGATATTCTCCGAAAGGCCCGCGATGCCGGGCCTCAGGCAGCAAATCCCGCGCACCACCAGTTCAACCTGCACACCGGCATTGCTGGCGGCATAGAGCCGGTCGATCACGCCTTCATCGGTCAGCTGGTTGCATTTCATCCAGATCGCGGCAGGCTTTCCGCCCTGCGCATTGGCGATTTCATTGTCGATGCGGGCGTAGATTTCCTCGCGCAGGTCAATCGGCGCGATGTGGATGCGTTCCAGCGCGTGCGGCTCGACATAGCCGGTGACGAAGTTGAACATCTTGGCCACGTCCCGCCCCAGCTTGGGATCGGCGGTGAAGAAGCTGAGATCGGTGTAAACCCGTGCAGTGACGGGGTGGTAATTGCCGGTGCCAAGGTGGCAATAGGTGCGGAAACCATCGCCCTCGCGGCGCACCACCATGGCGACCTTGGCGTGGGGTTTCCAGTCGGTGAAGCCGTAGATCACCTGCACGCCTGCGCGTTCAAGCTTGCCCGCCCAGTGCAGGTTCTGTTCTTCATCGAAGCGGGCCTTCAGCTCCACCACGGCCGTGACCGATTTTCCCGCCTCGGCTGCCTCGATCAGGGCATTGATGACGGCTGACTGGCTGCCTGCACGATAGAGCGTCTGCTTGATCGCCACGACATCGGGATCAGCGGCCGCCTGCCGCAGGAAATCCACCACCACCTCGAAGCTTTCATAGGGGTGGTGGACGACGATATCCTTCTCGCGGATGGCCGAGAAGGCATCGCCATCATGTTCGCGGATACGCTCGGGAAAGCGCGGGGAATAGGCGTCGAACTTGAGATCAGGCCGGTCCTCGCGGACGATTTCGGCAAGGCCATCGACGCCGATGATACCATCGGTCTTGATCAGTGCGGCTTCATTGATGCCAAGCTGGTCGAGCAGCAGGGCTTCGGCCTTGGGATCGAAATCCTCGTCGATTTCCAGCTGGATCACCTGCCCCCGGCGGCGGCGCTGGATCGCGCTGCGGAAGGTGCGCACGAGATCTTCGGCCTCTTCAGCGATTTCGATGTCGCTGTCGCGCAGCACCCGGAACAGGCCATCGCCTTCCACGGTGAAGCCGGGAAACAGCGCCTCGGCATATCGCTGGATGAGCCGCGCAATCGAAATGTAGAGCGCCCCGCCCCCGCCAGTGCCCGCCCCCGTCACCTCGTCCGGCACCCGCACAAACCGCGGCAGCGCGCTGGGGATCAGCACCATTTCGATCAGCTGTTCGCCCGTGGCGTTGCGGGTCAGGGTGAACAACAGGCCCAGCCCTTCGTTCTGGACGAAGGGAAAGGGGTGCGCGGGATCCAGCGCCTGCGGGGTGATGATCGGCAGGATTTCATTGAGAAAGAAGTTCTTGAGCCACTTGTGCGCCGCCGGGCTGAGACGCTCTTCATCGGCGACGTGGATATCGGCCTCGGCAAGGCCGCTGCGCAAGGACCGCCAGATTTCCTGCTGCATCGCGCTCAAGGCGGCCAGCTTTTCGCGGATCGCTGCCAATTGCTGCGAAGGGCTGCGCCCGTCGATCGAGGGCGTATCGAGCCCGCGCTGCACCTGCCCGACAAGGCCAGCCACGCGGATCATCATGAACTCATCGAGATTGCTGCCCGAAATCGAAAGGAAGCGCAGGCGTTCGAGCAGCGGATAGGCCTCGTTGCGGGCCTCGGCCAGCACGCGCTGGTTGAACTGGAGCCACGAAAGCTCGCGGTTGAAATAGGGGGATTCGTCCGGGGCCAGCTCGGCCATCTGGGTGGTGCCCGCGCTGGCTGGCGCAGGGCTTGTTCCGGTCGGTGACGTGCTCATCGCTATCCTGTTTTCCGCGTCGCGCTGTGCCGCACGGGCCCCTCACCTGCGCATGTGTTCGCTTGCACGGCAGGTGTAAATCACCTTGGTGCGCCTGTCATACGAATGTCAATTTGCCAGTGCGCGGCGGCGCCCTGTCACACAAGATCGCGGCTGTCAGCGATGGCTGCGATGCCGCGTTTGCCGTTCGTATCACGGCCCAGCTGCACGATCACGTCGATGACGCTGGCGGCATAGGCGATAGTGTCCTGACGGGTCAGGCCGATGCCGGTCTGCATCACCATCAACGCCAGCTGTTCGAGCGCGCCGCGCAGGGAGTTGGCGTGGATGGTCGAGAAGCTGCCGGGATGCCCGGTGTTGATCGCACGCAGGAAGCTGACGCTTTCGGCGCCCCGCAATTCGCCCAGCACGATACGGTCAGGCCGCAGGCGCAGCGCGGCCTGGAGGAGTTCGTTGGCGGTGACCTTGGCCTCGCCCAGCTCGCCCTTCACCGCGACAAGGCCCACCGCATTGGCGCCGGGGAACTTCAGTTCGGGCGTATCCTCTACCAGCACCACGCGTTCATGCGGCGGAATTTCACCGAGCATGGCGTTGAGGAAGGTCGTCTTGCCCGTGCTGGTCCCGCCGGAAATCAGGATGGTGCGCCGGGCGCGGATCGCGGCGCGCAGGAAGGCGATGGGCTGGCCTTGCGGATCGGGCATCGCCGGGGCGGCCTCACCCGCCAATGGCCCGGTGTCATAGGCATCCAACGGCAGATCGAGCCGGCGGTGCCGGCGGATCGCCATCACCCAGTGCTTGCGCGCGGCGGGCGGCCCGCAGAACTGCACGCGCGCGCCATCAGGCAGGGTTGCGCCGAGCAGAGGGTGTTCGCGGTTGATCCCCTGATGGCTGACGCGCGCCACCTGTTCGGCAAGGCGCTGCACCAGCCGGTCGTCAATCTCCGGGGTCTCGATGCGCTGCATCCCCGGACTGGCCGCATCCTCGATCCACACCTCGCCCGGGCGGTTGACCATGATTTCAGTCACGGTGTCACGCTCCAGCCAGCGGCGGAAGGGCGCAAGATAAGCGTCAAGATAGACGCTGCGCTCCGCCGAAAGCGGCGCCTCACCCTCAGGCAGCCGGTGGATATCGGCGCTCATGCGAGGTCAGCCGCCGACAGCGCTGAAATCGAGATCGCGGGCGGTGAAGACGCGGATCGGCTCGCCCATCCGGACGCGGATGGTGGGGCTGATCTGGCCTTGCGATTGCACCGCCGAATTGGCCGCTCCCTGCGCGCCGCCCGCCACGATCACGCCGCCGATTCCGCCGGTCGCCACTGCGCCAAGACCGCCGACCACGGACAGAAGCAGGCCTGAACCAAAGCGCTTGAAGAAGTGGCTGTTGACATCGCCCTCCAGCCCCGTCGCTCCATCAAAGCCGACTGCGGGCGAGGCCAGGCTGACCGACACGCCATCCGGGCGGATCAGCCGCGTCCAGACCACATAGGCGCGGCGCTGCCCCTGCTCGACACCCGCCTGATACTGCCCGATCAGCCGCGAGGAGCGCGGGATCAGCACGCGCTTGCCATCGAAACTGCGCACATCCTGGCTCACCACCGCGCGCACGTAACCGGGCACATCGGTGTTGATCGCGGTTTCGAGGATCGCCGGGATCAGCGTGCCCTCGGTCACGGTGGTCGATGGGTTGGTCATGGCGCGCGCCTGCGCGGGCGCTCCGCCGACCCCGCCGACGCGGGCTGCAAAGTCTGCCGCGCCGCCTGTGCCGGCAGCGGCGCCCGGCATCCCCGGAGGG
This sequence comes from Porphyrobacter sp., assembly GCA_018991295.1. Classification (GTDB taxonomy): domain Bacteria; phylum Pseudomonadota; class Alphaproteobacteria; order Sphingomonadales; family Sphingomonadaceae; genus Erythrobacter. Next base: position 8,813 of record JAGKSZ010000183.1, read on the forward strand.
GGCGCAGAGGGCGCTTCGGCAAGGCGCAGACCGCGCGCGTTGCTGGCATCGAACACCAGCTGCGGGCTGGCATAGGGATTGGTGGCCGTCTCGGGCATCGCGGTCGGATTGACGGCATAGACCGCAGCGGGCGCAGGATCGGGCTGCGGCATGACCGGCACGGGCGCCTGCGCCGGATCGGTGACCGGCTGCACTACCACGGGCGCCGTCGCCTGCGGCGGGGCGACATTGGGGTTGCCAACGCCCTGCGGCTCGGGCGTGCGCGCTGCGTTCATCGCCCAGAAGGTGACCGCGCCAAGCAGGCCGACCACCGCCACGCCTGCGGCAAGTTGCAGCCCATCCCCCTTGGCCTTGCGGTCGGTGACACCACGGGAAAGCGGCGCGGCTGGCAAGGTCGATGATCTCGGCGCT
>JAGKSZ010000184.1 GCA_018991295.1 Porphyrobacter sp.
GCCCCAGGCACATATGCGCGCCCCCGCCAAAGGGGACCCAGGCATATTTGTGGCGGGCCTGCACCTTGTCCGGCGTGAAGCGCAGCGGGTCGAAGGTAAAGGGATTTTCCCAATATTCTTCAGAGTGATGGGTCCAGTAGATGTTGATCCCCACCCTCGCGCCTGCCGGAATGCGATAGCCGCCATATTCGAATTCGCGCAGGGCCCGGCGCGGCATGGAAGGCACCGGGGGGATCATCCGCAGCGATTCCTTGAACGCCATTTCGGTGAGGTCGAGCTTGGCCAGATCATCGTAATCAAGGGCGCGGGGATTGCCGTCCCCGTCAGGGCCACCTGTCACCGCGAAGATTTCCTCGCGCAATTTCTCCTGCCATTCCGGGGACTTGGCAAGGTGGAAGATCAGCGAAGTGGCCGATGACGTGATGGTGTCATGCGCGGCCATCATGAGGAAGTTCATGTGATCGACCACTTCATCGACCGGGAGTAGGGAACCGTCCTCGCGGGTGGCGGTGGCGAACTGGCTGAACATGTCCTGCCCCCCGCCTTCCTTGCGGCGGCGCAGCGTTTCTTGGGTAAAGTATTCAACCAGATAGGCCCGGCCATCGACCCCCTTCTTCATCTTGGTGAAGGGCAGCGGCTTGCGCACCGGCGCGACCGAGGCCTGCACCATATCGACAAAGGCCTCGTTGATCCGGTCCGCCTCAGGCCCCCACGGCAGCCCGATGAAGCTGTCAGCCGCCAGATCGGGGGTAAGCTTCTTGATCGCCGGGTAGAATTCCTTCGGCCCCGCCCAGCCCGCCACTTCGCGGGCGATCCCACGGTTCAGCGCGCCCGAATAATGGCGCATCGGCTCCGGCTTGAAGGCGATCGAAAGCGCCCGGCGATCGATGCGGTGATGGTCGAAATCCAGCAGCATCAACCCGCGCGGGAACAGCTGGTCGAGCACCGGGCCCCAGCCCTGTTCGCTGGAGAAGATCTTGTCCTTGTTGAACAAAAGCAGCTCGTTCGCCTCCGCCCCGATCAGCGCGACCTGCCAGCCGCCGAAGGCGCGGTTGCGATAGACCTTGCCATGCTTGGCGATCATCCGCTCGGCAAAGGCGTGGGGGTTGGCAAGCATGGTGAAGGTGTTGCCGACCACCGGCCAGCCCGCCTCGCCCGGGATATGGGCAAGATCGGCTTCTGTCAGGCGGCCTTCGCCCCAATGGCTGGGGGCACCAGCGGGCGCGGTGTCAGCGGGACGCGGGGCTTGGGAAAGGGTGGCCATGGGGATCAGGATGCTCCGGTGAAGGTTCGGATTCGCAACTGACCCTGATGTAAATAATGAGCCGCGTCAAATCCAGCCAGAAAGCTCGCGGCGGAGCATCGCGTCGATCATCGCAAGGCCATCGTCCGAGGTGTTGAGGCAATCGAGCACGGCATATTCCTCGCCGCCGTGTTCCATGAATTCGTCACGGCCCTCCAGCGCCAGTTCCTCCAGCGTCTCGACGCAATCGGCGGCAAAGCCCGGCGCGGCGACAACCAGCCGCTTGGTGCCCTTGTCGCCCTCGGCCATCAACGTAGCGTCGGTCGACGGCTCCAGCCAGGCGGCGGGGCCGAAGCGCGACTGGAAGGTGGTTTCAAACCGCACCCCTGCAAATTCGGGCCGCTTTTCAAGTTCCTCGCGCAAAAGCCGCGCGGTTTTCATGCAGTGGCAGTAATAGGGATCGCCCTTTTCCAGCGTCTGTTGCGGCATCCCGTGGAAGCTGAGCAGCATGACCTCAGGCCTGAAAGCGAGGCCACGCACCTGCCGGGTCAGGTCTTCGGCCAGGGCATTCAGGTAGTTGGGATCATCGTGGTAGGGCGGCACAAAGCGCAGCGCCGGTTGCCAGCGCATCTTGCCGAGCACCCGTGCGATCTCGTCAAACACCGTCGCGGTCGTGGCGGCGCAATATTGCGGATACATCGGGGCGATCAGGATGCGGTCGCAGCCATCGGCCATCATCGCCTTCAGCCGGCTTTCGATCGAGGGATTGCCGTATCGCATCGCCCAGTCGACCTGCACCTTGTCCCCGAAACGCCCCACCATCGCCTCGGCCTGCCGCGAGGTGATATCGGCCAGCGGCGATCCCCGGTCAGTCCAGATCTTCTGATAGGCCTTGGCGCTTTTCTGGGGACGGGTGTTGAGGATGATGCCGCGCAGGATCAGCTGCCAGGCAATCGGCGGGATCTCCACCACCCGCGTGTCCGAAAGGAACTGCTTGAGATAGCGTTTCACCGATTCCGGATCAGGCCCGTCGGGCGTGCCGAGGTTGATCAGCAGCACACCGATACGGCCGCTGGAAACAGGAGGGTGGTCGCCCGGAAGGCGCTGGGTCTGCCAGGTCATAGTGCGCCTAACGCACGCCGAGCGTTTCGTTTCCGGGGCGCATCACAGGGCCCGGCCTGATGTGGCAAAATTGTCGGGATCATATGCCGTCCGAAAGTAGGGGTAGGCGGCGCAGGCGCAAGCCTGTGGCCGAAAAGAGCGCATTGGCAATCGCTGGCGGGGCGACCACCGCGCCAAGCTCACCGGGATCGGTGGGCGCGGTGTCGCTGGCGATGAATTCGATGCGCATCTCCGGGCAATCGGCAAGGCCGGGCAAGCCCATCGCACCGTCATCTGCCATTTCGGGCAGGCCACCGCGCAGCCGCACCGGATTGCCGAGCGCGATGCCGATCCCGAACACAAGGCCACCTTCGATCTGCTGGCGGGCAATGTCGTGGTTGACGATCCGGCCGATATCGACCGCCGCCGACAGGCGCACCACACGCACGCCGCCCTCGCCCTGCCGGGCCGTGGCAACACAGGCGATGCGCGGCGCATCAGGCCCATCGCCAAGCCGCGCGCAGGCAAGGCCCTGCCCGGATTGGTCCACGCCCCCGTCCCACTCGGCCAGTTGCGCAGCGCGTTGCAGGCAGGCAGCGAGCCGCACATCGCTCCCCAGCATCGCCATGCGGAACGACAGCGGCTCACGCTCGGTCTTGGCGGCGATTTCGTCGATGAAGCTTTCGATGGCGAAGATGGTCGGCCCCCATGCATTGCCGCGCACCCGGCCCACCGGCAGGCCGATTTCAGCCGGGACATGCTCCACCAGCACCGCGGGGATCTGGTAGGGGGGCACGGCACCTGCGCAGGCCATCGGATCGGGCTCGCCCGTGGTCTCGCGGATCGCAGCCATGCTGGTCAGATTGCCGAACAACCGCTTGCCGAATTCGCGCGCGGCAGGAGGCGCGGCAACCCGCACCCGCATTGCATCAATCGCCCCGGCCTGCGCCTTGGACAACTGCGCGCCCAGCAGCATCCAGTATGGCGCGCGCGGGCAGGCACGGATCAGCTCGTCGCGGCGCGGCCAGACCAGCTGCACCGGCCGCCCCAGCTCTTTTGCGATCAGCGCGATTTCGATGGCGTGATCATGCTCCAGCCGCGCATCGAAGCTCCCGCCGGCAGGCGTAGGGTAGAGCGCGACGTTTTCGGTGGCGATCCCGATCGCGCGGGCTGCGGCAATGCGGGCCTGTTCCGGCGCCTGAGCAGCGATCCACAAGTCAAGCCTGCCTTCTTCAAAGCGAGCCGTGGCGGTCGCGGTTTCGACAGGCGCAGCATAGGTCGGCTCAACCTCGTAGCGCCGCCCGATATCGACCCGCTGCAAGGCATCGCCGCCAAAGCCAGTTTCAGCGATCACATGGGCCTGCCCGATGGTCAGCAGCGTATCGAGCCGGGCCGAGATATCCGCGCTGTTTGGCGGGGCGCTTGTGCGAAAGCGCGGCTTCATGGCGGCAAGCGCAGTCTCGGCGCTCCACCATGTATCGGCGGCCACCGATAGCCAGCGTTTGCTTTCGATGATCCCGGCAAGGCCGCGGATACCGGCGGCGGCGTCCTTGTCATACCCGGCCAGCTCCGCCCCGCCCCAGGGCCCGTGGCGGATCGAGGCGAACACCATGCCCGGCAGGCGCACATCGCCTGCAAACCGGTGCGATCCATCGACCTTGGAAGGGCCGTCAATGCGCGGGAAGGCGGGCGCTGCATCGACATCGGCGGGCAGCGGCTTTTCGCGCGGCGGTTCAGGGCGCAGCGGCGGCGGATCGGGCGGGGTCTGGGCGGCAGCCTCTTCGGCCAGTTCGCCAAAGCTGGCGCGGTTGGTGCTGTGGGTGACAAAGCCGTTTGCCACCTCGCATTCTTCAGGCGTCACACCCCAACGTTCAGCGGCGACCTGGGTCAGCATGGTGCGCGCAGCCGCGGCAGCCTCGCGGCAGGGGGTCTCATAGGCGGCAAGCGCGGTACCCGCTGCGGTTGCGTTGAACCGGCTGCCTTGTGCAAAGCGCACCGCCAGCAGATCATCGCTGGCAGGCGAAAGTCCCCCGAAGGCCGGGTCCCACAGCGCCATCCATTCCTTCGCCAACGGCACGTTGGCATAGGCGCCCGAGACCGGGGCCGGTTCTACCGCGATCTGCCGCCAGTCTGCGCCCAGTTCATAGGCGATGATCTGCGGCAGCAGCGTGGTGACGCCCTGCCCCATTTCCAGCTGCGGCACCGCGACGGTGACGACGCCATCAGCCGCAATCTTGAGCCATGCCCCGAACACCTGCTCGCCCCGCGCCGCCACCAGCGGCGAGCGGTAGGAACGCGGCATCAGCCACCAGGCAACGACCAGACCGCCGCCCGCTGCCGCACCCGCCAGAAGTCCGCGCCGGGTGACCTGCATCGCCTCAGAGCTTCCCGGTATCGAGCCAGCGGCCCAGTTTTTCGGCAATGGCGCCGAACGGGGCCGCGCCTTCGCCACCACCTGCCGCAGGCGGCTCACCCTTGTCGCCCGCGATGCGCGTTTCCAGAGTCAGCGGCCCCCGGCCAAGGAACGGGATGTCGAGCGCGGCGGCGAATTTCTCGACCCCGCCGCTGCCGAAAGGATCACTGACCTCGCCGCAATGGGGGCAGGCATAGCCGGCCATGTTCTCAACCAGGCCGATGATCGGCACCCCGCCCTGATCGAACAATTGCCCGGCGCGCGCGGCGTCGATCAGCGCAAGGTCCTGCGGGGTCGAAACCAGCACCGCGCCATCGGGCTTGTGGGCCGAGAGCATCGACAACTGCACATCCCCCGTGCCCGGTGGCAGGTCGACCAGCAGCAGGTCTGTCTCGCCCCAATCGGCATCAATCAGCTGCGATAGGGCCTTGCCGGTCATCGGCCCGCGCCACGCCAGCGCCTTGCCCGGAGCAACGATGTGCCCCATCGAGAGCACCTTGACCCCGTAAGGGCTGTCAATCGCCACCAGCTTGTCGCCTTCGGGCGTGGCGGTGGGTTTGATGCCTTCGGTGCGCAGCAGCTTGGGCTGCGAAGGGCCGTAGATATCGCCATCGATCACGCCCACGCGGCGGCCCAGCTTTGCCAGCGCGACGGCAAGATTGGTGGTCAGCGTCGATTTGCCGACCCCGCCCTTGCCTGAGCCGACCGCGATCAGGCGACGGCGGCGGCGTTCCCCTGTCAGGGCGATGCGCACTTCGTCCACTTCGGGCAGGGGGAGGAGCGCGGCGGTGATGGCGGTTTCAAGCTCGGCGCGTCCGGAATCGGACAAATCTCCCGCCTCGGCAACGACCACCGCGCGGCGCGATGTGATGCGCCCAGAGCGCAGGCGATGGTTGATTTCAGGGGACAGCGCAGCCCGGATCAGCGCCTCTTCGGCGTCCGGCTGGCGAGGGGTATCGGCAGGGTTGTTCATTTCGCCACGCCTCTAACACCAAAATCACGCAGCGAACCCCTGTTTTTCACCGGAACCCGTGCCTATACATGGCTTATGCAGAGAATGGACGGTTGGAGAGAGCGGCTGGGCGCTGGGCTTAAGGGCCTTGCCATGGCCGGCAAGAACCCCTGGGGCGGCGGCGCAAGCGGTTCGGGTGACGATGGCACGCCGGGCAATGATGGCTCATCAGGCGGGGATGGCGAAGGCGGGGGCGAACGTGGCAGCGGTCCGCGCAATCCGTGGCTGCCGGGCAGCGGCGAACCGGGCAAGCGGCGTTCGGCCAGCATCGAGGACATCTTCAAGAATCGCGGGCCCGAAGGCCCACGCCGCGCTGGCGGCGGGGGTGGCACGGGCGGGCCGGGCTTCCGCCTGCCCGAACGGCCTGACGGCAAGAGCTGGGTCCCGGTGATCCTTGGCGGGGTCGCGCTGGTGTGGGTGGGTGTGACCAGCTTCCACTTCGTACAGCCGGGCGAACAGGCGGTGGTCACTTGGCTGGGCGGCAAATACTACGGCACGCTCGATTCCGGCACCAACATCACTGCGCCCTGGCCGATCCACATGGTCGAAAAGGAAAATGTGACGCAGGTCCGCCTTGAAGAAGTGCCCGGCACCAAGACTGAAAAGCTGATCCTTACGGGCGACCAGAACCTCGTCGATCTCAGCTACCTGATCCGCTGGAACATCTCGGATCTCACGCTTTACAAGTACCAGCTGAACGATCCGCGCAATGCGTTGCTCGAAATCGGAGAGGCGGCGATGCGGGCGGCCGTAGCGCGGCAGGATCTTGATTCCGTGCTGACCGGCGCAGGCCGGGCCGAAATCGAACAGGACGTGCGCACCGCGATGCAGGCGCGGCTGGATGCCTATCGGTCCGGCATTTCGGTTCAGGGCATCGAAATCAACAAGGTCGATCCGCCAAGCCGCGTCGAAGAAGCCTTCAAGGATGTCTCCAGCGCCCAGCAGGACGCTGACGCCAACCTTAACCGCGCCCGCGCGGTCGCTCAGCAGCTGCTCGCCCGCGCACAGGGCGATGCCAGCGAGTTCAACGACATCTACGAGGAATACAAGCTCGCGCCCGAAGTGACGCGTCGCCGCCTCTATTACGAGACCATGGAAGCGATCCTGTCCAAGACCGACAAGACGATTGTCGAATCCGGCAACGTCACCCCCTATCTGCCGCTCCCTGAAATCAAGCGGCGCGCGCAGCAACAGCAGCAGGGGCAGTAAGGCCATGAACAGCTTCATCCAGAACCCCCGCAACATCATCATCGTGGCCATCGCGGTGGTGGTGGCGCTGCTATCCAGTCTGGTGATCGTGCCTGAAACGCATCAGGCCGTGGTGATCCGCACAGGTGATCCGGTGCGCACCATCAACCAGTTCCGCCCGGATGTGCCTTACGGTGCGACCGGTGCCGGGATCGCGCCGCGCATTCCCTTCATTGAAGAAGTGCGGATGATTGATCGCCGCGTGCTCGATATCGACATGGAACGCACGCAGGTGCTCTCAAAGGATCAGCAGCGCCTTCAGGTCGATGCCTACGCGCGTTATCGCATCATCGACCCGATCCGGCTGGTCAAGCAGGCCGGGACGGAGCGTCAGCTCGAAGCACAGCTGCTGCCGATCCTGACGTCGGTGCTGCGGCAGGAGCTGGGACGCATCCCCTTTGCGACGCTGATCAATGCCGAACGTGGTACGGCGATGTCCAACATCACCGCCACGCTCGACAAGCAGGCGCGCAATTACGGCGCGCAGGTGCTCGATGTGCGGATCAAGGCTGCAGACCTTCCCGAAGGCAGCCCGCTCGATGCCGCCTTCACCCGGATGGAGACCGACCGGCAGGAACAGGCCGCCACCATCCGCGCCGCCGGGCAGCGCGATGCGCAGATCATTCAGGCCGAAGCCAGCGCGCAGGCCGCCAAGATCTATGCCGAAGCCTACGGGAAGGATCCCAAGTTCTACGATTTCTACCGCGCCATGCAGAGCTATCGCCAGACCTTCCTTGCAGGTGAAGGCCAGAGCACGATGGTGCTTTCGGAGGACAGCGAATACTTCCGCCAGTTCAAGGGGGAACGCTGAGACGCATTCGACCAAGCGCCGACCGGCGGCGATGGATGCAGCATATGTTCAATCGGCGTTCAGCCGCCAAAGGCGCATTTGAGGCCCGCCGATAAGGCACATCGGGCGGCTCGCCGGACAGGGTTTGAGGAACGGCACGGGCCTCCCGTGCATTTCCGGACAGGATAAGGACCAAGAGGACGTGAACAAAGTGCGCTATGTATACGGACTGTCGAGCGCGCTGCTGGTGGGCGGCGCTGCAATCTCGCTGATCACCGGCTCGCCCCTCGGCGCGCAGGTGGCACAGAACGATGATTCGGTGATGAACCGGGTGGTCCCGGTCGAGGGCGCACCGGCAAGCTTTGCCGATCTTACTGCGCAGCTTCAGCCCGCGGTGGTCAACATCGCGACCCGCCAGCGGGTCGAGGTGCAGAACAACCCCTTTGCAGGCACCCCCTTTGCCGAACTGTTCAACCGCCGCGGCGGCGGGCAGGGCGGCGGTGCCCAGCCGCAGACCCGCGAGGCGCAATCGCTGGGTTCAGGCTTCATCATCTCGGCCGACGGTATCGTGGTGACCAACAACCACGTGATCGCGCCGCCCGATACCCGCGCCAAGCTGGAGTCGATTACCATCACGCTGGCTGACGGCACTGAATACGAAGCCGACGTGATCGGGGCTGATGCCGCATCCGACCTTGCGGTGCTCAAGATCCGTTCGAACAAGACCTTCCCCTTCGTCACTTTCGGGGATTCGGCAGCAACCCGCGTGGGCGACTGGGTGGTGGCGATTGGCAACCCGTTCGGCCTTGGCGGAACGGTGACGGCCGGGATCATCTCGGCGGTTTACCGCAACACCGGGCAGGGCGGTGCCTATGACCGGTATCTCCAGACCGATGCGAGCATCAATCGCGGCAATTCGGGCGGCCCCCTGTTTGACATGCGCGGCAATGTGATCGGCATCAACAACGCGATCTTCTCGCCTTCGGGCGGCAGCGTCGGGATCGGCTTTGCCATCCCCGCCGAAATCGCCGCTCCGATCGTGGAAAAGCTGCGTTCGGGCCAGGAAATCCAGCGCGGGTACCTCGGCGTGCGGCTCCAGCCGATCGATGAGGATCTGGCGCTCTCGCTGGGCCTGCCCAAGCGCCGCGGCGAACTGGCGCAGACGGTGGAGGACAACAGCCCCGCCGCAAAGGCCGGGCTCAAGTCGGGCGACATCCTGACCAAGGTCAACGGCAAGGACGTGACTGCCGAACAGACCGTCTCCTTCCTTGTCGCCAACCTCCAGCCGGGCACCACCATCCCGGTCGAAGTGCTGCGTGAAGGCAAGCGGGTGAACATCAATGTCACGCTCGGCAAGCGCCCGAGCGAACAGGAATTGCAGGCCCAGACGCAGACCTTCGATCCTGAAGCCGAAGAGCCGATGGCGCCGGGCACCTCTGACCAGACCATCGAGCAGAAGCTGGGAATGCAGGTTATGCCGATGAGCGCTGCCGTGGCCCGCTCGCTTGGCGTACCGGCTGAAACCAAGGGCGTGGTGATCGCGGCGGTCGATCCGAATGGCGATGCCGCGCGCAAGGGCCTGCGCCGGGGCGACATCATCCTGTCGGCCAATTACCAGCCCACCGCCACGGTCGAGGCGCTCAACGCACAGGTCAACGCCGCCGTCGCAGAAAAGCGCGAGGCGATCCTGCTGCGCGTCCAGCGCCGCACCACTCCGCCCGCCTTCGTGGCTGTCCGGATCCGCTGATCGCGCGGCGACTGGCACAAAAAAGGCGCCGGGATCGCTCCCGGCGCCTTTTTTCATTGGCCAAATGGGCTGCCCCTATTCCGGGGGCTTGGCGTTGCCCTGTGGCGTCGGGCGGCGCGGTTCACGCGGGGGACGCTGGTTTTGCGGCAAGCTGCCGCCCGTCGCTTCTTCGAGGAAGTCCCTGCTGGCGGCCGGAGGCCCTTCGGAACTGCGTTGCCCATCCGGGCCCAGCGGGTTGTTTGAAGGCTCACGCCTGCCCGGCTCGACCATGTTGCCCTGTTCATCGATGTAGTAATAATCGTCCGGCGATCCCAGCAGCGATTCCTCGTCCGGCTCCCGCTGCCATTCGGGCAGTTCCAGCGTCACATCGAACTGTTCGACCGGGCGATCCTTGACCGCAAAGCGCATGAAGGCGGCAAAGGCCTGCGCAGGCGCGCGGCCGCCCTGAAGGCCCGGCACCGCCTTGGCATCATCGCGGCCCATCCACACCCCGGTGGTCACGCCGCTGGAAAAGCCGATGAACCAGCCGTCCTTGTTCGACGAGGTGGTGCCGGTCTTGCCCGCCACCGGACGGCCGATATCGGCGGCCCTGCCAGTGCCCGTCTGGACCGCAGCTTGCAACAGATCGGTGATGCCCTTCACAACATGATCGGGCACTGCGGGCGATTGGCGCACCTCTTCGCGGCGGTACAGCACCTCGCCGCTGGCGCCCGTGACCTTGGTGATACCATAAGGTTCAACCGGCGCCCCCTTGGCGGCAATCCCGGCGAAGGCCTGGGTCATTTCGATCACCCGCATCTCCGATGAGCCGAGCACCATCGAAGGGAAGGTATCGATCTTGGAATTGACCCCGAACCGCCGCGCCATCGATGCAACCGTGCCGAACCCGACTTCATTGCCAAGCTGGGCTGCCACGGTGTTGATCGAATAGGCAAAGGCGGTGCGCAGATCGGTCTCACCGACATTGCGCCCGTTGGAGTTCTTCGGGCTCCACCCATCGATGGTGACGGGGGTGTCGACGACTGTGTCTTCGGGCGTATAGCCCGCTTCCAGCGCGGCGAGATAGACGAACAGCTTCCACGCCGATCCCGGCTGGCGCATCGCGGCGGTGGCGCGGTTGTAATTGCTGGCGACGTAATCCGTGCCGCCCACCATCGCAAGGATCGCCCCGTCGCGGTCAAGGCTGACAAGTGCCCCCTGCGCGCCCTTGGGCGTGTTCGCTTCGATCGCGGCGGTTGCGGCGCGCTGCATACCGACATCGAGCGTCGTCCACACCTCGATCGGCTCGTAGGTTTCGGGCAGGATGATATCGAGCTGCGGCAGCACCCAATCGGTGAAGTAGCGCACCGAGTTCTGCCCGGCCTGCTCCTTCAGCTGCACCGCGCTCACATCGACCTGGGCCTGATCGGCGGTGATGTAACCCTGCTCCTGCATCAGCCCGAGCACCACCTGCGCACGGTCAACCGCGGCCTGCACGTCGGCTGTGGGGGAATACTGGCTGGGCGCCTTCACCAGCCCGGCGATGATCGCGGCTTCCTCGACGCTGAGTTCATTGGCCGGGTGGCTGAAGAACTTGCGGCTAGCACTGTCGATCCCATAGGCGCCGCCCCCGAAATAGACCTTGTTGAGGTAGAGTTCGAGGATTTGCTCTTTCGAAAACTTCCATTCCAGCGCCAGCGCCAGCACCGCCTCGCGCGCCTTGCGGTCGAGTGAGCGGTTGTTGTTGAGGAACAGATTGCGCGCCAGCTGCTGGGTGATGGTGGAGGTGCCGCCAAGCCGGGCGCGGCTGCCGGTGATCCCTTCGATCAGCGCGCCAGTCAGGCGCACCGGATCGACCCCCCAGTGTGAACGGAAGCGCTTGTCTTCCACCGCGACCATCGCGTTGGTCATGTTTTCGGGGATTTCGCTGTAGCTCATCCACTCCCCGAAGCTGGGCCCGATCTCGACCAGTTCGCGTCCGTCACGAGCGCGCACCACGATGGTCTGGCCTGGCTGCGCAGCCTTGAGGGTGGCGTAGTCAGGCAGCGATGAGGCGGCAAAGCCGACCGCAAAGGCAAGGAAGACAAGCCCAAGCGCGGCAAGCGCCCCGCCCCACACCAGCACACGCTTCAGCCACAGCCGCCAGCGCGCAGGCGGGGTGCCCGCATCGCCGCCGCCGCCGCCTCCGGGCGCTCCGGAAGATGCAGATGCGGATCGCTCCGCTGTCGCCCGGCGCTTGCCGCGCGCGCCCTTGTTCTGCAACTGCTCACCCCTTTTCGACATGGCCTGTGCCCACCTTATCGCGCACCGCAAAGGTCGTGCGAGACGGCCCCCTGCATAGGCAAGTTGTAACGGGGAATGAACCCGGCTTTACGCAGGCATCCCCCGGCGTTCGGGCGTCCTGCCTCAATCCTCGTGCGGGGTGAAGACCAGAGCGGCAGAATTGATGCAGTAGCGCAATCCCCCCTGTTCGGGCGGCCCATCGGGGAAGACATGGCCCAGATGCCCGCCGCACTTGCCGCAGCGCACCTCGGTGCGGACCATGCCGTATGAGGTATCGCGGTGCTCCTCGATCACCTCGTCATCGGCGGGCCGGGTGAACGCGGGCCAGCCGCAGCCGCTGTTATACTTGGCGGTCGAATAGAACAGCTGCGTCCCGCAGGCGGCACAGTGGTATTCGCCCTCGTCGTAGAACTTGTCGTATTCGCCGGTGAAGGCGCGTTCGGTGCCGGCCTCGCGCAGGATGTGATACTGCATCGGGGTGAGCCGCTCGCGCCATTCGGCGTCGGTGATGGTGCGGGGATCGTCGGTCATGGGGCTGCCTCTCCTATGGACGCTGATATCGGATTGTCGCAGACAATCCGCAAGGCCAACCGGCCGCCCGCAGCGCAAGCGAAGCTGAACCGCCAAAGGCGGGACACCCCGGCCTTCAGGCCTCAAACAGCGAAGCGGCAGGCCTGCAAAAACGCTGCGTGAGCCAGGATACTCAGGAATCAAGCTGCGCATAATGCGCAGGCGGCTTGATCACGTCCATGCGCTCGGTCAGCAGCGGACGAAAGCTCGGGCGGCTCTTGAACACCGCATACCAGCCGCGCGACTGTTCGTGGCCCTGCCAGTCGATCCCGCCGAGGTAATCCGCGACCGAAATCTGCGCCGCTGCCGCCAGATCGGCAAGGCTCATCGTCGATCCTGCCACCCACGGGCGGTTGTCGATCCGCCAGTCGAGATAATCGAGATGGCCGTGCGCCATCTTCATCGCATTGCGCAGTGCGCCGCTGTCGGGCGGCTGGCGCAGGAGGCGCTTCTTCATGCGTTCCGACAACAGCGGCGCAGCGACATCCGCGTAGAAACTTTGCTCGACGAAAGCGACCAGCCGGCGAGTCGCGGCGCGG
>JAGKSZ010000185.1 GCA_018991295.1 Porphyrobacter sp.
ACCGTCGCCATCGATACGCCCGATGCCAAGGAATACCTGCTTCAGGCGGAGCTGAAGGGCTGGAAGATCACGCAGATCTGGAACACGCACTGGCACCCCGACCATGCGGGCGGCAACGCGGCCATTCAGGAAGCAACCGGCTGCACCATCCTTGGCCCGGCTGAAGTGGCTGGCAAGTTCCCGCTCGATCGCACGGTTGCCGATGGCGAGACGGTCATGATCGGGACGGTCGCGGCCCATGTGATCGATGTATCGGGGCACACCAACGGCCATATCGCCTTTCACCTCCCGCAAGCGGGCATCGCCTTTGTGGGCGATTCGGTGTTCGCGCTGGGCTGTGGGCGAATGTTCGAAGGTGAGCCGCGGCAGTTCTGGGCCAGCCTTTCGCGGATCAAGGCGTTGCCGCGGGAAACCCTCCTCTATTGCGCGCACGAATACACCGCGTCGAACGCAAGGTTCGCGCTCCACGCTGACCCCGACAACGCTGCGCTTCAGGCCTATGCCGAAGAAATCGCCGCAAAGCGTGCACGCGATGAATGGACCGTGCCGACAAGGCTCGACCGCGAGCTGGCCACCAACCCCTTCCTGCGGGCTGACGATCCGGCGATGATGGCGAAGTGGGGCGGCACCGTCCCGCATGAAACCTTCGCCGCGCTGAGGGCAGCAAAGGACAATTTCTAAAGCCATGCAGGCCCTCAGGGTCGAACGCCTGACGGACGACCTGTCGGGCGTGGTGCTTGCCGATATCCCCGATCCGGTCCGCGCGCCGGGCGAATTGCTGGTTGCGGTGCGCGCAGCCTCGCTCAACTTCCCTGATCTCCTGATGACCCGAGGCGAGTATCAGTTCAAACCCGAAGTGCCCTTCACCAGCGGTCTCGAATTTGCAGGCGAAGTGCTGGAAGCTGATCCCGGCAGCGGCTTTGCCCCCGGCGACCGCGTCATGGGCGGCAACAAGACCGGCGCCTTTGCCGAATATGTCAGCCTGCCAGCGAACAAGCTGTCGCACATCCCTGCCAGCATGGACTTCCCGGCCGCCGCTGCAATGGGTGCTGCCTATTCAACCGCATACACCGGACTTGTCGAACTTGCCGGATTGCAGGAAGATCAATGGTTGCTGGTCCACGGCGCCAGTGGCGGCGTTGGCCTTGCCGCCTGCGATCTGGCCCGGGCGCTGGGGGCGCGCGTGATCGCGAGCACCGGCAACCTTGCCAAAAGGCTGACCGCATCGCCGCCCTCGCCCGCCCACGGGCAGTGATCAGCGCACAGGGCCGCTTTCGTGAAGAAGTCAACGCACTGACAGGCGGCGCCCTTGCCGATATCGTGTTCGATCCGGTGGGCGGCGATGTATTCGACGAATCGACGCGCTGTGTCGCCTTCGCCGGCAAGCTGGTGGTAGTCGGCTTCACCAGCGGACGCATTGCCGACGTTTCGACCAACATCCCCTTGATAAAGGGCTTCACCATCGTCGGCCTGCGCGCAGGCGAATATGCCCGCCGGTTCCCCGAACGCGGGCGCGCAATCAGAGCGACGATCAACGCAATGGCCGAAGCGGGCGCAATCACCCCGGCGATCGACCGCACCCTGCCTCTCTCGCGGTGGCGAGAGGGGTTTGCGGCGATGGCGCAGCGCGACCTGGTCGGCAAAGTGGTGTTGGTGCCGGGCGCATAAGGCAGATGCAAAAAGGGCGGCCCCGCAGGACCGCCCTTCGATAGTCCGATTTCGTGCCGCTCAGAGCGAGGCGATCACTTCATCCGCCAGCTTCTTGTCAGCCTTGCCGTCATGTGCCTTGGCAATCAGCACCTTGGAGGCGGCAGCAGCGGCCGTCACGGCGCGGGCTTTGACCTCGGCAATCGCGGCGCGTTCAGCGGCGGCGATCTTGTCTTCGGCCATCTTCTGGCGGCGGGCGACCATGACTTCGCTGTCAGCCTCGGCCTTGGCGAGGATTGCGTCCGCTTCTTCGCGTGCACCTGCCAGCATTGCTTCGGCATCCTTTTCGGCCGATGCGATCTTGGCGGCATATTCCGCACGCAGGGCTTCAGCTTCGGCCCGAAGGGTCTTGGCTTCATCGAGCGCGGCGCGGATCGCGGCGATCTTGGTATCAAGCCCGCCGGTGATGATTCCGGGAACCTTTTTCCAAATGAACACGGCGATCAGCACGCTCATAGCGAGCGCGACCCACTGGTAGGAATCGATCCCGAAGACGCTGGGTTCAGCGTGACCTTCGGCTCCGCTGGCGAGCAGCATGAGGATGTCAGCCATGTGCCATTACCTCCTTGACTGCAGCCTCGGCGGCAGCGGGTTCAACCTCGGTACCGGCAACGCGGGCGACGATATCGCGCGCGGCATCGGCCGCGACGCCTTCGATCTCAGCCATGGCGCTGGTGCGCGCCGCGGCGATCGCGGTTTCGGCTTCGGCAAGGCGGGCATCAAGGCGAGCTTGCGTTTCGGCAAGCTTGGCCGCGCTCGCGGCAGCTGCCTTGGCCTTGGCCTCACCGATCAACGATTGCGCTGCGGAACGGTTCGCGTTCTCACGCTGGCGCCATGCCTCCTCATCGCTCGTCGCGGCGTCGCGCGCGGCCTGAGCGGCAGCGAGATCGCCGGCAATCTGGCCATCACGCAGCTCCACCGTCCCGAGGATCTTGGGAACCATCCCAAGGCCCACGACCACGAAGGTGAACCCGAAGAACACCAGCAGCCAGAAGACCTGACTGGACAGGAATTCAGAGATTTGTTCGATCTGAGGCATGATGAACCTTTAGCCGGAACGCCGAAAAACGCTTTGCCGGACGTGCGAGGGAAAACCCAGCGCCGCCCGGCCCAAGCGCGTGTCGTCTTAGCTGAAGATCAGCAGAACGGCGATCACGAAGGCCAGCAGGCCGAGAAGTTCGGCGGCCGCGAAGCCGATGAACAGGCGGCCCTGCTGGCCGTCGGCGGCACCCGGATTGCGCAGCGCGCCTTCGAGGAACGAGGCAAACACATTGCCCACGCCGAGCGCGGCGAGGCCAGCGCCGATCGCCGCGAGACCGGCACCGAGAAGAGCTGCAGCTTGTGCGTCCATGGTATTAAACTCCGTTGAAATTCTGATTGTTGTCGATGGTAGTGAAGAGCGCTTCGTAAAGCCCTCAGTGAAGGTTTTCCGCGTCGTTGATGTACAGCGAGGTCAGCAGCGCGAAGACATAGGCCTGGATGCCGGCAACCAGAATCTCCAGCGCGCTGATCGCAACCATCAGGATAAAGCTCGGCACACCGACCAGCAGGCCAAGCCCGGCGCCCGCACTGCCGCCAGCAATCACGAAGCTTGCCAATACCTTAAGCAGCACGTGGCCGGCCATCATCGCCACGAACAGACGCAGCGCGAGGCTGAAGGGGCGGACCATGAAGGACACGAGTTCAATGAGGCTGATCGGCGCTGCCAGAAACACCGGGGTGTTGGCGGGCCAGAACAGCGAGAAGAAGTGCAGCCCATGCTTCCAGAAGCCAACGATCAGCACGATCGAAAAGCTCATGATCGCCAGCACGCCGGTGGCGGTAAAGTGGCTGGTGAAGGTGAAGGCATGCATGTGCGGGATCAGCCCGAGCGGCACCAGACCCAGCAGGTTGCCAAACAGGATGAACATGAAAAGCGTAAAGATGTAAGGCACATACTTGCGACCGGCGGTGCCGACATTGGCTTCCAGCAGATCGTCGATGAAACCGGTCATGGTCTCAACCGCCATCTGCCAGCGCCCGGGCACCAGCTCGCGCTTCATGCCGCCAGCCACGAACAGCGTCACCAGCACAGCGGTGATCGCCATCCACAGCGCGGAATTGGTGAACGCGATGTTCAACCCGTCGCCCAGTTGCCAATCGGACCCCATGAGGGGTTCGATGGTGAACTGCTTCATCGGATCGACCTTGCCTTCTTCGGCTGCCACGATCGAAAGATCCCCAAATGTTTCACATGAAACACGCCCCTGGAGGGGGTCTGGAGGGGGTCAAGCGGGGGTCTGGCCCTCACTATCGTCGCTCTGGACCGCATCGGCGGGGCGCGTGTTCGCGCTCAGAATAATGCTCCTGAAGGCCGATGCCGTTCCGAGGAACAGCCCTGCCAACAGGCCCCAGGGCGCGATGTCCAGCAATGCGTCAACCGCAAAACCGATCACCAGGCCGCCGATAATCCCGCCCAGAAGGCTGGCCAGAGCGCGGTTGCCACTGCGATAATTCGCATCGACACCCTTAACCTGCGGCCGGTTGCGCTGTTCTTCGCGCTCGCGTGCGGCCCTGAGCCGCGCTTCGAGCGCGTCAATCCGCGCATCCTCGTGAATGGGTTCTCGGGCAGGTTTCTCGTCGCTCATGGCACCGTCCTTAAAGGCAAGGCCGAGCCACATGCAACAAGGTGCCCGCCGAGGGCGCCGCCCCCTTAGAAGGGGGGCACATACGTGTCAACATCGCGCAAGGCGAGTTTTGTGCGAGTGCGAACGCTTTTGTTTGCGTGCCCGCATCCGCGGGCACGTCCTCGGCGCGTTTCGAGCCTTGCAGGCTCGAGCACCTGCGGGCGGGCGGTCGCCCTTGCGGCCCCTTGGGTCGGATCGGTTTTTGCTTGCGTGCCCGCATCCGCGGGCACGTCCTCGGCGCGTTTCCTTCGCTTCGCTCCGGAGCGCCTGCGGCTCGCGCCTTGCGCTCGCGGCCCTGCGGGCCGGATCAGTTCCATATTCGCTGGTCCGCGCTGATCCCGGTCGCGCAAGCGACCGCAAGGCCGACCGGCCGCCCGCAGCGACGCGACCTTCAGGTCGCATGAGCGAGGACATCGCAGCCCGGATGGGCTGCGAAAAACAAGCTACGGACAACGCGCATCGCGCGTTGGCGCGGCGCTGGTGCGGGTTTGCCAGCTGCCATCGGGAGCGCGGTATTTCTCCCCCGGCACGGTGCGTGCAACCGCCTGACACCCGGCGGTCAGCGCATAGGCTTCAAGCGTTGCGTTGTTTTCCTTGGCCTTTTCGGCATAGACCGCACGGCGCTTGATATTGATGTCGTCCACCAGCCGTTGCAGCGCAGGATCGGGATTGCCGACAATGCCGAGATAGCCATCGGCCTGTTCGCCGACCTTGCCTTCGGCACGTGCGGCGGCATAGGCCGGATCGCGCTGCTGGGCGAGCGCGGGAACGGCGGCTGCACCGATCACGGCCAGCGCGGTCAATCCGGTCATCAGGGTCTTGCGCATTGTCATTCCTCCATTCGGGAGCCGGGGGGCGTAGAAAACCTATGGCCTCAAGTAGCGAAGCGGCAGGCCGTCAAAAAATATCCCCGTTCTCCTCGATCGTGTTCTTCGCGTCTTCGGCCAGCCGGTAGATCACTTCCTGCCGGATGTTGATGTTCAGCTCGATCACGATCGGCTCATCGGGCGCGGCGATGTTGATGCAACCCGCCAGCCCTGCCGAAAGGATCGAGGCTGTGGCCATCATCGCCCGGCGCCCAGCCCTTGTGGTACTCACCTTTGCGTCCCGCACCTTCGGCCCTGCCCCCTTGCCTTTTGCAGGCAGGGGTGTGGCAGTGCCCGCAGGGGCGGTCAATTCGTGGTGTATCATGGCTGGTCCTCGCTTTCTGGAGGTTGAACGGGTGATGCGGGCGCGCGATCAATCGGAACAAGCCGCCCGTCCTGCTGACGGAACAGGCCGATATCCTCGGGCCTGCGGACATAATTTGCATCCCAGAACGAACGGACCATGGTGGCCAGTTCGTAGAAATTCTCCGAGCGCACATTGACGTTGAAACGGATCGGCAGCTTGGCGAGGCGACGGGTGACGAAATTGCGGCTGGTGCCGGCCCCCTGCCGCACCCCATCGAACTGGAAGCTGGTAACGATCTCGCCGTCCAGCAGCCCGCCCAGCCCCACGCGCATCTGCCGGTAATCGAGCGAACGCAGCGCCGAAAAGGCATAATTGCCCATCGTGCCAAGGTCTTCATAGGTCAGCTCGCCAATATAGGCGATGTTGCCCCCGCCTTCGCGCGCGGTCAGCACGCCGCCATCAATCCGCCCGCGCCCGTTGGTGTCGAACACGATCGGCACGGTGCCATCGAAGATGCCGGTGGCCGAAAGGTTGGTCAGCTCCATTTGCGCCACGAACTTGGCGGCATCCAGTCCGACGATCTCAAAAACGTAGCGGCGTTCCTCGGGCTTGGAGAAATCCATCGCCAGCGGGCGCATCAGCAGCTGGCCGCCCATAAAGGGGAAGCGCGCATCCTCAAGCGTCAGAAGGGTGCCCTCCTTCAGCTCGAACTGCACCGTGCCGGCCAGCACCTCGACCCCCGGATTGATCGCAGCGATGGTGAGTTTCTGATCGGGCGCGGTGGTCAGGCCGATGAGATCGGTGAACACCACCTGCCCCTTCAGACCCCGCACCGGGCCGAAGGCGGCAGCAAAATCGAAGCCGTCAGTGCCAAAGGTGCCGCTGCTGGTCACCTTGTCGCCGCGCCAGTCAACCCGCCCCTCGCCGCTGACAGTGCCATCGGCAAAGGCGATCACCCCCTTGGCGAGGTAGGAGAGGTTTTCGGGCTGGAGGGCCTTGTCGAACAGGATGCCGGGGACGGTGAGGCGTGCGGTGCCGTTGCCGCTGTCAAGGCTGTGGGTGATGGCGACGCGGGCGATGCTGCGGCCCGATTCGGGGTGGGCGAGCCGCGCATCGGCGGTGATGCGGTTATCGGCAAGGGTCAGGCTTGCGCCCTCGGCCACCAGCGGGCTGAACCGCGCCTCGCCGCCTGTGGGGCGATCGGACAGGGTGAAGCGGGTGCCGCTGAGGGCAAGCTGACTATCGGCAAAGGACCAGCGCCCGGCGACCTCTCCCAGATCGAGCGGCACGGCGGCCAGCCATGCGCTGCCGCCTTCGAAGGTGCCGGTGGTCTGGCTGCCGAGGCTGGCGGTGAGCTTGGCTGCGGCAAGGCGCATCTCGGAATCGCCGCTGCCGATGCGGGCGGCAAGGCCCGTGACTTCGGTGGGCTGCGGGTAGCGCAGGGCAATGGCGCTGGCGGCAAGGCTGGCGGGGCTTTCGCCCAGCATCCCGTCAAGCCTGACAGGGCCGGGGCGGGCCGCAAGGCGCACCGACTTGTCAAAGCTGAGGATCGGGGCCCGGCCTTCGGGACACAGCCTTATCTGCTGGCCTTCCAGCGCAAGGCCCGAAAGCGCCAGCTTTGCGAATCGCACAGGCGTGCAGGCAGTGCCGAGCGCCAGCCCTGAGCCTTGCGACCACGTTCCCTCCAGCGGCAGGCTTAGATCATTGACCCCGCCGCCCGGCAGATCGCCGCTGGCTGTGACCAGCCCTTCAAAGCGCAGGCGGCCGGCAGCGGTGCTGCGCACTGTCAGGCGGGGGATGGCGAGGCGGTTTGTGCCCGCGGCATAATCGGCCATCGCCAGCCGCGCGTTCCAGCCGCCGCCTGCTTCCTGCGCGATGCGAGCGTTGATATCGGGCAGGCCCTCGCCCCCTGCAAGGATATCGCCGCGAAGGCCGTTCAGTCCGCCGCTGCCGATCCCGAGATTGAACCGCGAGAGCGCCAGCACCGGGGTGCCGCGCGGGCTGGAAAGGCTGGCCTGCGAGACCACCAGCGAGGCCTCTGTCCCCTTGTGGCGCAGGATCGCATCGCCGCGAAAGCTTGCGCCCTGAAGTGCGACTGAAAGCCCCGTGCGGGCGCGGGCCAGCAACGGGGCAAGCAGCGTGCCGGCCGCGTTCTGCTCGGCAGCGGCAAGGCTGGCGGCAAGATTCTTGCCCGGCACAAGGCCTGAGCCCCTGAGCGAGCCTTCCCACTGCCCGCTCGCCCCGTCCGTGCCCCCGCGCCAGGTGCCATCGGCCTCGGCCCGCGCAAGGCGGCCCTGCGGTGCTGCGATGCCGGTAAGGGCAAGTTCGTGGCCCAGCGCAAGGCGGCCCGCCGACCAGCCGATTTCCGCCGTGCCCTTGAGGCCTGATGCCGTGATGTCGGCATAGGCAGCGCCGCGCCCGGCGATGGTGAAATCTGCATCGGCAGCGGCGAAGTTGGGGCTGAGGCTGGCGCGGGTGCCGATATCCGCCTGCGTCAGGCTCACCCCCGCACAGGCAAGCCCGCCAAGCCGCAGCGGGCCATCAAACTCCGGCGCACCGTCCAGCGTGGTCAGGCGGCCATAGAGCGTCGCGGTCCCGGCGCGGCAATCGGCCGTGCCCAGCCCCGGCGCGGTGGCAGCGAGCGTGCCGACAAAGCCGCTGTCGGCGCGGCCCGATCCTACGAGCTTCACCCCGATCCGCCCGTAATCGCTCTCCACCAGCGCGCGCGCATCGGCAAGCGAGACGTCGATCGCGGGCAGGCGCATGGGCGCATCGCTGCCAGTGAACACCAGCGGATCAAGCTTGCCGAGGCTCAGCTGGCCGCCGCGCAGGCTTGCAAACACCCGCGCCCCCGTAACGCTCACCCGGCGCACCTCGGGCCCCTGCCAGCCAGCCCCAAGTTCGATCACCATGCGGCGCACAGTCAGATCCGGGCGGGCCGGATCGCCCACCACAAGGTTCTCGATCACTTGCTGTCCGGGGGTCAGGCTGACGATATCGTAAGTCGCCGGAACGCCGCGTTCGGCAAGGTAGCTGTCGATCACGTCGGCGGCGATTCGCTCACGGGCGATCCAGGCTGACGATCCGCCGATCAGCGCAAGCCCCGCCACGCCGAGCGCGATACGGGTGCGCCAGCGCCGCCGCCGCGGTACGTTGCCGCCGCGCTCAGCGCCCTCGCTCTGCTCCGCCTCAGCCTGCCGCATCGTCTCCAACCCTTGCGCGCATCCCTTTGGAAAGGCAATGTCCCTCCCGTGGGCAACGCTATTCCGGGGGGCCGCATTGCCGGAAGCTGAAGACAGTTTCGATTTTCTCGATGGCGCGGTTCCCGATTGGGGCGCGGGCAAGGCTGCGGGCGATGGCCACCGCTCCCGGCTGCGCGCCCGGCTGCTGACCGGCGGGGCAGAGGCGCTGGCGGATTACGAAGTGCTCGAATACCTCCTTTACGCCGCCATCCCGCGCGGCAACACCAAGCCGATGGCCAAGGCGCTGCTCGCCCAGTTCGGCAGCCTTGCCGGCGTGATGAACGCCGATCCCAAGGCCTTGCAGCGCGTGAAGGGCGTGGGCGAAAATTCCGCCGCCGCGCTGAAAGCCGTCGCCACCGCTGCCCGGCGCATGGCGCGCGGCGAGATCATGGGCAAGCCGGTGCTGGGCAGCTGGCAGGCGCTGATCGATTACCTCACCACCGACATGGCGCATCTGACGGTGGAGCGGGTGCGGGTGCTGTATCTCGATACCAAAAACCGCCTGATCGAGGATCATCACGTGGGCGATGGTTCCATCGATGAAGCCGCAATCCACCCGCGTGAAGTGATCCGCCGGGCGATGGATGTGGGGGCCTCCGCGATGATCCTCGTCCACAATCACCCCTCCGGCAGCCCCGAGCCCTCCCGCGCCGATATCCAGATCACCCAGCGCATTGCCGAGGCCGGGCGGCACATGGGCGTAACCGTCCACGATCACGTGATCATCGGGCGCGAAGGCCATTCCAGCTTGCGCGCCAAGGGCCTGATCTGACCGTGCAGCCTGTGCCGGAGGGCTCGCCTGCCCTCACCCACCGCCCCGCCATCGACGGGCTGCGCGCCATTGCGATTGCCGCGGTGGTGATCAATCACGCCTTTCCCGAGGCTCTGCCGGGCGGCTTTGCCGGGGTCGATCTGTTCTTTGTCATCAGCGGCTATCTGATCACCGCGATCATCGCCGCTGACCTTGCGGCGGGGCGCTTCAGCCTGTGGGCCTTCTGGCAGCGCCGCATCCGCCGCATCGTGCCCGCGCTTGCCGCGATGCTGGCAGCAACCGGGCTCGCCGCATGGGCGATCCTGACCCCTGCCGACTTCTACGAATTTGCCAAGGCGCTGGCGGCAGCGGCGCTGTTCGGATCGAACCTGCTGTTCGCCCGCGATGTCGATTATTTCTATGCCGCTGAAGGCGCAGCCCCGCTGATCCACACCTGGACCTTGGGGGTGGAGGAGCAATTCTACCTCGCCTTCCCGCTGCTGATGCTGGCGGTGTTCCGCTGGCGGCGCGCCAGCCTGCTTCCGGTGGCAGCGGCGATTACGCTGGCCAGCTTTGCGCTGGCGCTGTGGCTGGCGGGGCGCTGGCCGCTCGGGGCCTTTTACCTGCTGCCGACGCGGATGTGGGAGCTGGGGATCGGGGCGTGCTGCGCGCTCCTGCCACCGCCCCGCCGGGTCCACGGGTGGCTCGCGGCAGCGGGCCTTGCGCTGATTGCGGCAGGCTTTGCCCTCATCAACCATGAAAGCGCCGCGCCCGGCGCATGGTTCCTGCTGCCGACCATCGGCACGGCGCTGGCGATCCGCCATGGGCAGGAAGGAACGCTGGCGGCGCAGGTGCTGGGCTGGCGGGGCCTGACCGGGCTGGGGCTGGTCTCGTTTGGCACCTATCTGTGGCACCAGCCGCTGCTGGCGCTGGGCGCTTATCTGTGGTTCGGACCGCTGCCGGTGTGGGTGAGCCTTGCGCTGATCGCCCTGTCGGTGCTGCTGGGCGCGGCCTCGTGGCGCTGGATCGAGCAGCCGGTGCGGCGGCGCGCCGTTCTGCCCGGCCCGCGCACGCTGGTGCTGGCCGCAGCCGCTGCACTGGCGCTGCCGGCGATGGCGGGTGCGGCAGGTTATGCCCGCTTGCTGCTGCCCCGTTCGGGGGAGGAAGCGCGGCGGCTTGAGGCGCTGCAACCAGAGGGCGTGCACGATCATATTGTGATCCCCGCCACAGGCCCGCTCGGCTTTGTGCTTTATGGCGATAGTCATGCAGGGCAGTACTTCGCCGCTGCCAGGGCGCAGCTGGGCACTGGCGCGCTGCTCAGCCAATCGGCCTGCCTTGCCGCCGATGGCGTCTCGAACCGCGCGCCCGGCGAAAGCGGGGCTGCGGCCTGCACAGGCCTGCCGGATCAGCTGGTCGATCTGGTCACCCAGCGCAAGGTGCGCACCCTGATCTGGGCGCAACGCTGGGAGCGCGATCTGTATGGCACGGCCAGCGGACAGATGATCGGCACCACGACAGGCGGCAAGGATGCTGCCGTGCTGATCGCCGCGATGGAACGCACCATCGCCCGCCTGCCGCAGGATGTGCGGGTAATCGTGATCGGCAATTCTCCCACCGCTTGGGCGGCCGGGCCGCAACTGGCGCAAGGATGGCTGCGATGCCGGGTGCGGCTCAATGGCAGCTGCCCCGACAGCTACCCTGCCCACCTTGCCGAAGGGCGCGAAATCAGCGCCGCCCTGACGCGCTGGGCTGCGGTGCAACCACGCGTCACCTATGTCGATGCCGCCGCGCCGCTGTGCCCTGCGGGCCGCTGCCTGCTGATGCAGGAGGGCAGGCTCAACTATTATGATGGCAGTCACCTGACCCAGCGCGCCGCCGCGCAGGTGCTGGCCGGGATCGATCCGGGCACGATCCCGCGGTAAAGACCGCGCAGCCGCCCTTGCCTTGGCGCGCGCGCTTGCCTACCGCGCCCCCGGGTCCTGTGCCCACGCCATTCCTTCGCCCCCAACCGGAGCCCGCCCGATGGTCCCCCGCTATTCCCGTCCTGCCATGACCGCCCTGTGGGAGCCGGAGGCGAAATATCGCATCTGGTTCGAGATCGAGGCGCACGCCACCCAGAAGCTCGCCGATCTTGGCGTGGTGCCGCAATCGGCGGCCAAGGCGCTGTGGGACTGGTGGGCGACCAACCCCGTGATCGACGTTGCCGCCATCGACACCATCGAAGCGGTGACCAAGCATGATGTGATCGCCTTCCTTGATTGGGTGGCGCGCGAAGTCGGCGAAGAAGCGCGCTTCATGCATCAGGGCATGACCTCCTCCGACGTGCTCGACACCACGCTTTCGGTGCAACTGGCGCGTGCCTCAGATATCCTGCTGGCGGACCTCGATGCGCTGCTCGCCGCGATCCGCACCCGAGCAGAAGAACACAAATACACGCCCACCATCGGCCGCAGCCACGGCATCCATGCCGAGCCCGTGACCTTCGGCCTGAAGCTCGCCGAAGCCTATGCCGAATTCGCCCGCTGCCGTGCGCGGCTGGTGGCAGCGCGAGCGGAAATTGCGACCTGTGCCATCTCCGGCGCAGTCGGGACCTTTGCGAACGTTGATCCAAGGGTCGAGGAATATGTCGCAGAAAAGCTCGGCCTAGCCATCGAGCCTGTCTCGACGCAGGTGATCCCGCGTGATCGCCACGCGATGTACTTTGCGACATTGGGCGTGATCGCCAGCTCGATCGAACGGCTCGCGGTGGAAATCCGCCACCTGCAACGCACCGAAGTTCTGGAGGCCGAGGAATATTTCTCCCCCGGCCAGAAGGGATCGAGCGCGATGCCGCACAAGCGCAATCCGATCCTCACCGAAAACCTCACTGGATTGGCCCGCGTGGTGCGTTCGGCGGTCACTCCGGCGCTGGAGAATGTCGCGCTGTGGCATGAACGCGACATTTCGCATTCCTCGGTGGAACGTTACATCGGCCCGGATGCGACCATCACGCTCGACTTCGCGCTCGCCCGGCTGACCGGCGTGGTCGAAAAGCTGCTGATCTACCCCGAACGCATGGCCAAGAACATGAACCGCATGGGCGGCCTCATCCATTCGCAGCGCGTGCTGCTGGCGCTGACGCAAGCCGGGCTGACCCGCGATGACAGCTACCGGCTGGTGCAGCGCAATGCGATGAAGGTGTGGGAATCGGACGGCGCGCTCTCGCTGCTCGATCTGCTCAAGGCCGATGCGGATGTTACCGCCGCGCTGACGCCGCAGCAGCTCGAAGAGAAATTCGACCTTGCCTACCACTTCAAGCACGTCGACACGATTTTCGCCCGCGTTTTCGGGTGATCGCGGCGACGCTGGACTTGGGAGCCGAATGGCTTAGTTTCCGCAGCACAAGGGACGCAGGGGAGCATATCGCCTCGTGAAGACGCTTCGCACCATTATCTGGGTTCTGGCCGCGCTCGCCTTCGTGGTGTTTGCCGCCTACAACTGGCAGCCGGTGGAGCTGACCTTGTGGCAGAACCTTGTGCTGGAAACCAAGGTCCCGGTGCTGGCACTGCTTGCCTTTGCGGCCGGGTTCCTGCCGATGTGGGCGGTGCACCGCAGCATCGCCTGGGGCCTCAATCGCCGCATCCGCACGCTGGAGAATTCCTTGAAGAACACCGCGATAGCGCACCGCGCCGATCTCACCACCACCCCCGCAGCTGCTGCGGACAGCCCTGTGGACAAATCTGGCAAAAGCAGTGGAGACGGCGCCGATCCCTTCACCCCCGCCGATGCTGGCGATGGCGGGAGCGCGGGCGAATGAGCAATCCGGTCTATCTCGCGCTTGATGTCCCGCAGCTTGAACCGGCCAAGGCGCTGGTCGAAAAGGTCAAGGCGCATATCGGCGGGGTCAAACTCGGCCTTGAATTCTTCTGCGCCCACGGCGCGCATGGGGTGCACGAAATCGCCCATTGCGGGCTGCCGATCTTCCTCGATCTCAAGTTCCACGACATCCCCAACACGGTCGCTGCCGCCATGCAGGCGATCCACGTCTATGAACCGGCCATCGTCACGGTCCACGCCAGCGGAGGCCGGGCGATGATGGAGGACGCCAAGGCCGCAGCCGCCGCTGGCACCAAGGTGGTCGCGGTGACGATGCTCACCAGCCTTGATGCCAATGACCTGACCAGCACCGGCGTATATGGCAGCGCCGAGACGCAGGTGATGCGCCTTGCCGAACTGGCCCATGCGGCAGGACTGGACGGGATCGTGTGTTCCGGACAGGAAGTGGGAATGGTGAAAAAGGCATGGAAGGACGGCTTCTTCGTCGTCCCCGGCCTGCGTCCCAACGGCAACGGCACGGGCGACCAGAAGCGCGTCGTTACCCCCCGCCAGGCGCGTGACAATGGCGCAAGCGTGCTCGTCATCGGCCGCCCGATCAGCCGCGCCGAAGACCCGCAGGCGGCT
This sequence comes from Porphyrobacter sp., assembly GCA_018991295.1. Lineage (GTDB taxonomy): Bacteria > Pseudomonadota > Alphaproteobacteria > Sphingomonadales > Sphingomonadaceae > Erythrobacter. Next base: position 13,980 of record JAGKSZ010000185.1, read on the forward strand.
GCCCGCGCGATTGAGGCAACGCTTTAAGCGGCATCAATGGCCGATCACGCCACCCCCAACCTCCCGGCGCGCGATTTTGCCGCAACAGCGGCGTTCTATGCCAAACTGGGATTTGCGGAGGATTACCGTTCTGCAGGCTGGATGATCCTGTCGCGCGGAGATGCGACGCTGGAGTTCTTCCCCTACCCTGATCTCGACCCCTTCCAGTCGTCGTTCAGCTGTTGCCTGAGGCTCGATGATCTGGGTGCGATCATTGGCCAGGTCGAAGCCAGCGGCGTCCCCGATGCCCGCCATGGCATCCCGCGCTATCACCCCGCAGCGCCCGATCCCAGCGGGCTCACCATCGCTTACCTGATCGATCCCGACGGGACGTTGCTCCGCCTCATCCAGAACGACTGATCTGCATGACCATCATCACCCCTGCGTCCCCCGCCGATGCGCCAGAACTGAAAGACCTGCTCGAAGCCGCCTATCGCGGCGATTCGGCGCGTCAGGGGTGGAACCATGAGGCCGATATCCTCGATGATGAACGCACCAGCCGCGAGGAACTGGAAGCGCTTCTGGCCGATCGCTCCGTGACGATCCTCACCGCGCGGGATGGCGACAGCCTGGTCGGCTGCGTGGCCGTGACCCGCAAGGATCTGCGCCTTGCCTATCTCGGGATGCTCTGCGTCTTGCCGACCCTGCAATCGGGCGGGCTGGGCCGCAAGCTGCTCGACGCCGCCGAAGACCTCGCCCGCACTGAGGGCATCGCGGCGATGGAGATGACCGTGATCGACAGCCGCGCGGCGCTGATCGCATGGTACGAGCGGCGCGGCTATCTGCGCACCGGCGAGACGCGGCCCTTCCCGGTGCTGCGCGATCCGCCGATCACCTTCGTGGTGCTGGAAAAGCCGCTGGCACCGGCCTAAGGCGGCGCGGATGGCAAGCCTTGTGAAAATCTGCGGGATCTCGACCCCCGATACTCTCGCCGCCGCCGTGCGCGCAGGGGCGAGCCACGTCGGGTTCGTCCACTTCGCCAAAAGCCCGCGCCACCTTGCTCTGGCAGAGGCGGCGGCGCTGCGGCGGCTTGTGCCGGAACACGTGAAAGCGGTGCTGCTGCTGGTGAACGCCGATGCCGCCCTGCTGGCCGAGGCTGTCCGCACCACCGCGCCCGACATCGTGCAGTTCCACGGCAGCGAAACCCCGGATACCCTCGCCCGCTTCCGCGCCGATACCGGGATCGAGGCATGGCGCGCGCTGGCGGTGCGGGATGCCGAGAGCTTGGCCAAGGTTGCGGCGTTCAGGGGCGCGGCGGACCGGGTGCTGCTCGATGCGCCCGCCTCGGCTCTGCCCGGCGGGAACGGCACGGCCTTCGACTGGAGCTTGCTGGCGGGCTGGCAGGCCCCGCTTGCCTGGGGCCTTGCGGGCGGGCTTACACCTGCCAATGTCGCCGAGGCGATCCGCCTGACCGGCGCGCCCTTAGTCGACACCTCTTCAGGTGTCGAGCGCGGCCCCGGCATCAAGGACGCGGAC
>JAGKSZ010000186.1 GCA_018991295.1 Porphyrobacter sp.
GCAGGTACATGCGCACCGGATCATCGGTGCGTTCACCCGTGGCGAGCTTCTTGTTGCCAGCGCGCGCATCCTTGGCCGGCCCCTTGCGTTCGCCATCATCGTCTTCATCGTCATCATCTGCGACGATGTCCTCGGCCTCGCCATCTTCGCGGTCTTCGGCTTCAGCCTCGGCGTCTTCGTCGGTTTCGACGATCTGGACGCCCATTTCGGAAAGCGCGGTCTGGATGTCCTCGATCTGGTCGGGGCTCATCTCACCCGAGGGCAGCGCCTCGTTCAGCTCGTCATAGGTGACATAGCCGCGCTTTTTCGCCTTGCTGATCAGCTTCTTGATCGAAGCTTCATTGAGGTCGATCAGCGGGGCATCTTCCTTCTCGGCCATATTATTCGCAATCATCCGTTACCGGGCGGCCCGCCAGCGCAGGGGCCGCCTGTTGATCCCAAGTCCGCCGGTCAGGCGGTATCGTCACCCAAGGCCGCAGCGCCCGCCTTGCGGCGTCCGAAGGCCTTCAATCTTTCTTCCACTGCCATGAGCTGTGTCCGCAAACGCGATTGTTCGGCAAACGATCCTTCCGGATCGCTGCCGAAACGGGCGATCGTGGCCGCAAGCGCAGCCTCAAGCGCCGGCCTTTCGACCAGCAGCGACACAGCTTCAGCCAGTTCCTCGCACGCAGCGTCGGGATCGGTGCCATCATCAAGGAAGGCGTAACGGATATCTGCCGACGGGGCGGGTTGGCTTTGCGTGGGTGTGCATATGGCGTGTGCGGTGTGCGAATCAAGCGTTTCTGCAAGTTCGAGGAGCGATTCGATCACAGGCGCGGCTTGCGGGGTGGCGCGGGCAAGGGTCGAAAGCGCCTCGGTGTGGCGCGAGATGGCCTGGGGATGGCGCGCAAAACCTGCCAGCACGGCCTGCAACAATCCCGTGCGCTGGCCGCCTGACATGATCGCGGCAAGCCTTGTGCGCGCTTCTTCCGAAAGGCCGGGCGGGGGCATGGGGGCACCCCGCCATCCCCCCCGCTGGGCGCCCTGCTGACGCGGCTGCTGAGCAGGGCGCGGTGCGCGGGGCGGATAGGCAAATGCCGAGAACCGGTCGGACAATTCACGCCGGTAAAGGCTCTTGATCTCAGGGTCCGCGATGGTGTCGACATGGGCCATCAGCCGCGCCTTCAATCCGGCCTTGGCCTCGGGCGTGGCAAGGGGCTGGGCATCGCGTTCAAAGGCCCACAGCGTGTCGATCAGGCTGGCAGGTTCGGCCAGCAGCTTTTCCATCGCCGCAGACCCTTGCGCCTTGATAAGATCGTCGGGATCGAGCCCTGCGGGCAGGCGCACGATCCCCAGTGATCGCATCGGCGCCAGCATCGGCAGCGCGCGCGCAATCGCCCGCATCGCCGCCCTTTGCCCGGCCGCATCGCCATCGAAACACAAGACCGGCACTTCAACCATGCGCCACAGCATTTCGAGCTGCATCTCGGTAAGCGCCGTCCCCAAAGGCGCGACCGCATCGGCAATCCCGGCATTGGCGAGCGCGATCACATCCATATAGCCTTCGACCACCACCACGCGCCCCGATTGGCGCGCAGCAGGCGCAGCGCGATGTAGGTTGTAAAGCGTGCGGCCCTTGTCGAACAGGTCGGTATCGGGCGAATTGAGATACTTCGCCACCCCGTCCTTCTTGTCGAGAATCCGCCCACCGAAGGCGATCACCCGCCCGCGCGCATCCTGAATGGGCAGCATCACGCGCCCCCGGAAGCGGTCGTAGCGTTCGCCCTGCTCGTTTGCCGCACGCATCCCTGCGGCCTCCAGCATCTCCTCCCCGAATTGCGACAGGGCCCTGGGCAGCGCCTGCCGATCATCGGGCGCCCAGCCGAAGCCGAATTCGGCCATGACCTGCGGGGAAAAGCCGCGCCTTTGCAGGTATTCCCGCGCTGCCGAGCCGCTGGGGGAGGCAAGGCTGGTCATGAAAAATTTCTGCGCCGCCTCGGTCACGTCGATCAGGCTGGCGCGCTGTTCGGCGCGCTTGGCCATGACCGGATCGGGTGCGGGGACTTCCATTCCCGCTGCCGCAGCCAGTTCCTTGATCGCGTCCATGAACTGGAGGCCCTGGCTGTCCACCATCCACGAAATCGCATCGCCATGCGCCCCGCAGCCGAAGCAGTGGTAGAACTGCTTCTGGTCATTCACATAGAAACTGGGCGTCTTTTCTTCGTGGAACGGGCAACACCCCTTCCACTCGCGCCCCGCCCGCGTCAGCTTGACGCTGCGCTGGACAAGCGAAGACAGCGTGATCCGCGCACGCAGCTCGTCCTTCCATTGCGGGGTGATGGCCATGGGGGGTTATTGGGCTGCAAAGGGGCGCGTGTCGAGGCGCGGCAGGTGGGGATGTTGTGCAACCTGTGTGGATTACCCCACCCCGTTCGCCCTGAGCTTGTCGGAAGCGAAGCTGGCCGGATGGCCAACGGCTGCACTTCTCTTGCGAAGAAAAGGACAGTGCTTCGACAAGCTCAGCACGAACGGATTTTATTACGAAAGCGCCGCCTTCACCAGTCCGCTTGCCAGCTTGCCATCAAGCACCGCGCCGTGGCGGGCCTTCAGTTCGGCCATCACCGCGCCCATGTCCTTCATGCTGGAAGCGCCAAGGTCTGCCTTGATCGCCTCAATCGCGGCACGAGTGGCGGCCTCGTCCATCATTTGCGGCAGGAATTCCTCGATCACGGCAAGTTCTGCGCGTTCCACCGCGGCCAGTTCCACCCGGCCGCCTGCATCATACATCTCAATCGATTCGCGGCGCTGCTTGGCCATCTTCTGCAGAACGCTTGTAACCAGCACATCATCATCCGCAATCGGCGTGGCGGCGGTGCGTTCCTCAATGTCGCGGTCCTTGATCTTGGCGCTGATCTGGCGGAGCGCGGCGGTGCGGTCCTTCTCGCCCGCCTTCATCGCGGCGATGGTGGCGGCCTTGATATCGTCACGGATCATGTGCGTATTTCCTGTGGATTGGGGTATGGGGCGCGCCTCTAACGCAAATATCGCAGCCAGCCTAGGTTGACGCGGGGGGTGCTTGGCCCTAGCGGGCAAAACTTAGCAACATCGCTGGCAACACCCGCAAACGGAGCGCCCCAATGGCCGACCCCGCAACTTTTCGTGCGCAACCTGCAGGGGCGACCGGAGTCCTCGTTCTGGCCGATGGCACGGTTGTCTGGGGCCGGGGCTTTGGCGCAGTGGGCGCAAGCGTTGGCGAGGTGTGTTTCAACACTGCCATGACCGGTTATCAGGAGGTGATGACCGATCCTTCCTATGCGGCGCAGATCGTCACCTTCACCTTCCCGCATATCGGCAATGTCGGCGCGAATGGCGAGGATGTGGAAAGCCGCGTGGAAGGCGCAGTGGGCTGCGTGGTGCGTGAAGACGTAACCGAGCCGAGCAATTTCCGCTCGATCGAGAAGTTCGCCGCGTGGATGGCGCGCAACGGCAAGATCGGGCTGTCGGGCATCGACACCCGCGCGCTGACCCGCCGCATCCGCCAGTCCGGCGCGCCCAATGCGGTGATCGCCCATGCGCCCGACGGCCATTTCGACATCGACGCGCTGCTGAAGCGCGCGCGCGAGTGGCCTGGGCTCGAGGGCATGGACCTCGCGGTGCGTGTCACCCGCGAGAAGCACGAGAACTGGGCGGGCGGCTACTGGACGCTCGGCAAGGGCTACGGCCGCGCGCCCTTCGACGCCAAGCCCCACGTGGTGGCGATCGACTATGGCTCCAAGGACAACATCTTCAGGAACCTCGTGAAGGCAGGCGCGCGGGTGACGGTGGTGCCGGCCAAGACCTCGTTCGACGAGATCATGGCGCTGAAGCCCAACGGCGTGTTCCTCTCGAACGGCCCGGGCGACCCGGCGGCGACCGGCGAATATGCCGTGCCCGTCATCAAGGCGCTGCTCGAGGCCGACATGCCGATCTTCGGCATCTGCCTCGGCCACCAGCTCCTCGCGCTCGCGGCGGGGGCCAAGACCATCAAGATGCACCAGGGCCACCGCGGCGCGAACCACCCGGTCCAGCGTGTGGGCGAGGGCTGGGGCGAAACCGCGGGGCTGGTCGAGATCACCTCGATGAACCACGGCTTCGCGGTGGATGCGGCGAGCCTGCCGGAAGGGGTGGAGCAGACCCACGTCTCCCTCTTCGACGGAACGAATTGCGGCATCGCGATCCGGGGGAAGAAGGCCTTCGCGGTGCAGTATCACCCCGAGGCCTCGCCGGGGCCGCAGGACAGCTTCTATCTGTTCGAGAAATTCGTGGGCGGGCTGCGCCATGAATGAAAAGATAATTCCTTACTTAACGACATTTTACTTCTTAAATTCTAAAGGTTTTACTGACTTTCCTCCAGGATACAGTCGAGATAAAAAGATTGTGGAATATATAAGGTCGAAACTTTTGGAATATTATAGTGATTTTGTTGATGATTTCGGTTCTGAGATAGACAGAATTGCGCATATTCAATTTGAAAAGATGGTATCTACAAAATGCCTAAAAAAAGTTGAAGATGATTTCGCTGGATCATACTATAAATATCTGTCGGGTAATTATGATGGCTACCGGTCGTCCTCATTGAATCAGGCCATTGCGTCTAGGTATAATGAAATTGGCCCATCATTCATGACGGATGTTTTGTCTGCAATAATAAGAGAAGATAATTCGCAGGTTGTGGAGGCTGCGCCGGCGGCTGATCGAGTTGTTCCATTGAATCATAATGATCCCGCTGCATCTTCCTTAAAACAGCAGGCCGCTCAATTTGTCGAAGATCTCAAGTCTGCAAATGATTTGGGAAACTTAAACGCAGTTGAGCGGGATGTCGCCATATACGAGGCATTTCAATTAAGCGATTTGTTGCATCAGCCAGCGGTCCGAGCGAGCGAAGTTGAGGCTCGGTCGATAAGATTATTGAAATGGGTTGCTGAAGCTGCGGGAAGTGGGTTGATCGGAGCGGCCGCCTTGGCGCTTCTTGCTGCGATTGCAGCGTTCTTTGGCTTCCCGCTGTGAATCTCGCTCGTCACTTGACGCGGTGCAAATTGCACTCTGAACCAAAAAGAAACTGATCATGCCAAAAAGAACCGACATCCAATCCATCCTCGTCATCGGCGCCGGCCCGATCGTGATCGGTCAGGCGTGCGAGTTCGACTATTCGGGGACGCAGGCGATCAAGGCGTTGAAGGAAGAGGGCTATCGCATCGTCCTCGTCAACTCCAACCCGGCGACGATCATGACCGATCCCGAGCTGGCGGACGCGACCTATGTCGAGCCGATCACGCCCGAGAT
>JAGKSZ010000187.1 GCA_018991295.1 Porphyrobacter sp.
AGATCGTCGGGAACATGATCGCATTCATCAGGCCCACGGCCAGCAGGGTATAGCCTGCCACGGGCCCGGTCAGGTTGGCCGAAATCGCAATCAGGGTGATCGCGCCCGCCGATACCGCCGCCAGCGTCAGGCCGGGGCTGACAAAGCGCAGCACCGCCGATCCGATGAAGCGGCCCACCAGCGCGCCCAGCCAGTAAAGCGTCACCATCCAGCCGATCTCGCTTTCAGGCTTGCCGAGGATTTCCCCTTGCGCGAGGTAATTGATGATGAAGCTGCCGATCGCCACTTCCGCGCCCACGTAAAGGAAGATGCAGGCCGCCCCGTAACCAAAGCGTGGGCGTGCCAGCAGCGCAAGGCCATCGGCAAGGCTGCTTTCCTCGTGGCGCTCGCCCTTCAGCCGGTTGCGGAACATCCACACCGCGCCTGCCACCAGCGCCAGCGCGGCTGCAAGCCCGAGATAGGTGGTGGTGATGATCGCGCTTTCGGTCTGGCGATAGGCCTGCAGGGCATCGCCCGACAATTCGGCGGCGGTGACATTGGCGATCGAGCCAAGGATGATCCCTGCGCCGACATAGGGAAAGATCGTTGTTCCCAGCGAATTGAAGCCTTGCGCAAAGGTCAGGCGGCTGGAGGTGGTGCGTTCCGGCCCCAACAGGCTGATCAGCGGGTTGGCCACGATCTGCACCAGCACCACGCCCGTGGCGAGGATGAAATAGGCAAACAGGAACATCGGGAAGGCCGCGGTCTGGCTGGCCGGAATGAACAGCAGGCACCCTGCCATCATCGTCACAAGGCCCGCCACCGCGCCGCGCATATAGCCCAGCTTCTTGATCAGCCGCGCGCCCGGTATGCCGACAATCGCATAGGCGATGAAGAAGCAGAACTGCACCAGGCTCGCTTCGAAGAAGTTGAGCGTGAACAGCTCTTTCAGCTTGGGGATGATCACATCATTGAGCGACGTGATCCCGCCGAAGATGAAGAACAGCGCAAAGACGAAATAGTTGAGCCCCGGCGCGTCCACCTGCGGGGCATCGCCCGCACCCTCGCCATACCCTGCCGCCGTTGTGCTCGGTGCCATTGCCATTGTCGCTCTCTCCCAAAGCGCTGTATCTTGCGAACGTTCACAATTCGGACGCCCGTGTCAACTTGCAAGACGCGTGGGCGCAATTCCAGTGCGTATAGCAATGCACAGGGCACCTTGCGCGGGGATAACATCCGGCCCTAGAGTGCCACCCATGAACGGGGACAGGCGCAGACGGCCGACATCCTTTGATGTGGCGGAACGGGCGGGCGTCAGCCAGCCGACCGTCAGCCGTGCCCTGTCCGGCAGCCCCGCCATTGCCGAGGCCACCCGCCGCAAGGTGATCGAGGCGGCCGAGGCGCTGGGCTATTTCGTCGATGAACGCGCCGCGCGGCTCAGGCGCGGGTCCACCGGCACTCTGGCGGTGGTGGTGATCTGCCGCGAAGGCGACAGTGCCAGCAGCATCAATCCCTTTGCCTATGCGCTGCTCGGCAGCGTCTGCGTGGCCGCCTCGGAACGCGGGTTTGAAACGCTGGTCAGCTTTCAGGCGCGTGAGGGCGATTTCTTCGGCCATTATCAAGAACAGGGCCGGGCCGATGGGCTGGTGGTGATCGGCACCACCACCAATCAGGCCGCATGGGAACATTTTCGCGGGATCGAAGGCGGGGATCGCCGGGTCGCCTATTGGGGATCGCCTTTCGATGAATTGGATTGGGTGCGATCGGACAATCGCGCCGCGGGACGTCTGGCGGTCGAACATCTGCTGGCGGCCGGATACCGCCGCCCGTGTTTTCTTGGCGCGCTGGGCACCCCGCAGGTGCAGTTTACCGAACGCTATGAAGGCTATGCCGAAGCGATGCGGGCAGCCGGGCTGGAGCCGTGCCTTGCCCCCACCGTCAATGCCGCCACCCGCGAGGAAGAAGGCCGCCGCGCCGCGCGCCGCCTGATCGAGCGCGGGCAGATCGAACAGGGCGATGTGGATGCGGTGTTTGCGGCCTGCGATGCGATGGCGCTGGGCGCGCTGGAGGCCTTTGCCGCTGCCGACATGACAGTGCCGGGCGGCGTGGGGGTGATGGGGTTCGATGATCTGGTGGCAGGCCGTTTCAGCCGCCCGCCGCTCACCACCATTGCCCCTGACCCTGCCGAAGCGGGCGCGGCGCTGGTGGAAGCCGTGCTGGATGATGGCGCGGCCGCCCGCCGCCGGGTGCCGGTCAAACTGATTGCGCGGGGCAGCACGGCGCGCTGACCGGTGCTGTCCGGGCTGCGGGAAGGGCGCATTTGCCAGACCCGCCCCAGATGGGGGCCAAAGTCCCCGCAGACCCCCTCCCGACCCCCCGTCGCCCCCCGTCCGACCCCTCTCAGCCCCCCCTCAGGCAGGGCGCTGTCACAGGGTTTCACGTGAAACATTGCGCCGGGAGAGGGCCTCAGCCGTGCGCGCCGAATTCATTGGCGATGGCAGTGCTGATCCTGAGGCTCAATTCCTGAGCGCGGGCGATCGGGGTGAGAAAATCGCGCTCGATCGCGCCATAGCCCTCCTCGCCGCCATCGGGGTAATCGGACGGCTCATCCAGCGGGAAATCACGCGGGCCCGGAATGCGCACCGGGAAGGCACGGCGCAGCTGGGCAAGGGCTTCTTCGACGCGCAATGTCATAACCATTTCAATGACATCGCGGCGGCTGATATCATTGGCGCGGCTGAACGCCGGGACCGCGACGACCTTGAGGAACATATGCTGGAGCAGCGCAAGACGCAGCGCCTGCAACACCCCGATGCGGCGGCGCACGTGTTCACGTGCCTCGGTATCGGCGGTGTCATCGGGCAGCAGATCGAGCAAGCGGTGCAGCTTGATCGCATCGATCCTGAGGCGCGAGGCAAGGCGGCGGAACACGCCCGTGCGGTCGTCTCCTACAAGATACTCCGCCAGAGCCGCACAGGCACCCGCCAGATGATCCTCGGTCCCCCGGTAGGTGCGGCTGGCCCAATAGGCCGAATTGAACAGTTCGCCATAGGCCGCCACGGTCTTGATGCTGGCCAGCGCATTGGCGCTGCGCACCAGCCGCATGATCTGCCCGCCGCGTGGGGAATCTCCAAGCAAAGCAGCGATTTCCTCGCGGCCTCCATCAGCCGCGCTGCCGATCCCGGCGATGACGTTGACGGGGTAGCCAAGCTGCTGGAGGATCGCATTATGCGGGATTGCGCGGATCTGGCGCAGGCTCATTTCGCGGTCGGCGTTGATGTCCGACTGGCGGCGCGAAACGCGGCTGCCTGTAGGATTGAGCAATCCGAGCCCGAAGGCAGTCACCGCCCGCGCATAGGTGCGGCTGGCCAGATGGTCGCCCTGATGCTCCTTGATCGCCCGGTAGAAATCGAGGCTGATGTCGGTGCGGTGGTAGAACGGGTCGGCAGGCGCGGCCATATCGGTTTCTGCCGGGCGCGCCTCGACGATACGGGAAAGGGTCGCCAGCGCCAGTTCGGGGGTGGCGAAGAACAGGTAACCATCGCCGCCCTGAAAGCTCACCTCCGGTTCCAGCCGGATCCCGGCGCGGGCAAAACGCCTGCGAGCCCAAGGGGATAGTGGCCATTCGATGCGGTCGGCAAAGCTGGCCGGATGCGCGCCGCGGCCCATGCTTTCGCCGTGGGTGTTGAAGACGAGCGCGGCAACATCGCCAAGCCCGTTGGCGGCCATCGCCTCGGCAAGGCGGCCCTGAAGGCGCTCGATAGCCAGCGCGGCAGGCACCTGCCCCACGAAGCGCCCTGCGTCCGAAAAGCCGGTCTGCACCGCCACCCGGCCCCGCGCCCTCGCGTAGGCCCGGTAAGCAGGCTCGGCCAGCAGCGCATCGAGGAAGCGGCCCCCGTGTTCGAGCGCGGTTTCGGTCTCGAACAGGGGCGAGACATCGACCTTGCCCTCCACTGCGAACAGCTTGGCGAAATAGAGCGCGGCGAGCACCGTGGCGGGCTGTTCGCACTCGGCCACCAGCATCCGGATCGGCGCATCGGCATCAATGTGCTTGAGGATCTGCGCCATGGCGAGAAACTGGCGGATCGCGGTGGAACTTTCGGTCGCAAGCGCGGCGAAATTGGTGCGCAAGGGGCGGGCGCCCTCCACCATGGTGCGCAGCGTGGCAAGCGCACCTTTGCTTGCAAGATCAACGCCTTCATCATCCTCGCCCAACCGGCGGCGCACGGCGTTGTGGAGCTGCTTGGCGTTCACCCGGAAGTGGATCCAGCCCATCCCCAGCCCATCGGCGCGCATCGCCGCTGCCAGCGTCAGGAGGGCGATGGCGCGTTGATCGGGGGCGCTGGCGGCCTCCTCTTCGAGCGCAGCGATCACGGGCGCGAGGCTCAGCAGGTTGTCGGCGCTGTGGGTGGTCAGGCGGTTGGCCGCCGTTGCCAGCGCCTCGGCGCTCGACAGGTCGCCGGCAAAATCCTCGGCCCGCGCGGCGGCGAAGGCGGCGGCGGGCTTCACGGTGGCGAGCAGCGGGTGGGCCGGATCAAGCGCCTCAAGCGAAGCGGTGTAGCGCGCCAGCCGCTCGGCCTTTTCCTGCAATCTGAAGGCGATGGAGGTATGCCAGCCGATATCGGTGCGCCCGTCCATGTCGTAGCCGACCCAGCTGGCAAAGCGGAAGGGCAGCGGACGCAAGCCGCGCCATTCCTGTGGCCAGCGGCTGCGCGCTTCGGTGAGCGCCTGCGCGACGATGACATCGCGGGCGTCCTGCGCACGGGCCATGGCCGCCATCGCGGCGCGGTGTTCGTGTTCAAGCGTCACGGCGCTGCGGGTCGCAGGCACGGCGCAAACGGCATCATCCACTGCGCCGGATGCCGATGCGGCCATGGCAACCGCTTCGGCCTGTGCGGGGCTCAAGAGGAAGGTCGGGTGGGCGGTGAAGACAGCGTGGAGCTGCGGGTTTTCCCACCGCGCGCGGAAAGCCGCGAAATCGTCCTCGCTGCCCGTCAGCGGCGTCGGCGCGGCAGCGGGCGGGGCAAGCAATGCGCGCAGTTTTCGCGCGCGGGATTTCAGCCCGTCGCACTCCAGTTCAGCGACCAGTGCCGCGACATCATCGAGCCGCAAGTCGCCCCCTTCCAGCGCCCGCGAGACATCGAGCGAGAGCTGGAAAACGGGGTTGAACAGCGGGGTTTCGCGGGTGCGCTGATGCAGTTCGCCAAGCCGGGCTTCAAGGGCGGCGACGGTCTTCATGCGTGTTCCGAGGCAAAGGCTGCGGCCGCGCCGAACAGGCCGGGCTGCGGGTGGACGATCAGCTTGACCGGGATCTGCGCCATCAGGCTTTCGAACCGGCCCTTGGCCTTGAAGCGCGCGGCAAACCCCGAGGTCAGCAGCGTGTCGCGGATGCGGTAGCCAAGGCCGCCTGCAATCACCACGCCCGCAAAGCCGCCCTGTGCCAGTGCCAGATCGCCCGCGACCGAGCCGAGTGACAGGCAGAACCGGTCCACCGCGGCAGCAGCAAGACTATCCTCGCCAGAGGTGCCGAGGCTCCAGATTTCGATGGCATCGCGCTCCGGTTCGGTGCGCCCTTCGAGCGCGGCGAGCGCCTGATAGATATCGACGATGCCGGGGCCGGCCACCACCCGCTCCACCGACACGCGCAGGTGCCGCTGGCGCAGGCGGGCAAGGATCGCATCCTCGATCGAATCGAGCGGGGCAAAGTCGATATGCCCGCCTTCTGTCGCCTGCACCCGGTAGCCCCCACCTTCCGAGCGGTAGAGATGCGCCACGCCAAGGCCCGTGCCCGGCCCGATCACGCTGATCGTGCCTTCGCGTCCCAGAGGCTGATCGGGCCCGGCAAGATGCAGGAACTGGCTGTCATCCGCGCGCGCCACGGCATGGGCGACAGCGGCGAAATCATTGACGAGGGTGAAACGCTCCACGCCCAGCTTTTCCGGGATCAGCGCCGGGCGGATGATCCACGGATTGTTGGTGAAGCGGATGACGGGGTTGAGGTTGCCCGGCGTTCCCACCGGCCCGGCAATCGCCATGCTGACCGCTGGCGGCAGTGCCCCGCCCTTGCGGTCGCGGAACGCCTCCCAGGCGGTCTGGAAGCTGGCGTGATCGGCGGTGTGGAGCGTTTCGGGATCGTCGAGTGTGATCGCGCCGTCGGCGCCAATGTTGGCAATCGCAAAGCGGGCATGCGTCCCGCCGATATCGACCACCACCACATCCTGCATTGCTCTCTCCCCGTCCGGAACCCTGACAGGTCAGCAATAGCAGGCGGCGCGCGGGAATCCCACGCGCCGCATACTTATTCAAAATCGGGCGGTTTACTTGACGCCCATTTCCTTAAGCAGACGGGTCGCGCCGTCGACCTTTTCCATGGTCCACAGCATGAAGCGGCTGTCGACGTGGATGGTGCGGTTGATCGTGGGATCGTACATCCAGTCGCTGACCACGCCTTCGATCGTGCCGTCAAAGGCAAGGCCCACGAACTCGCCGCGCGCATTCAGCGTCGAGGAGCCCGAATTGCCGTTGGTGATGTCCACCGTCGACAGGTAATCGACCGGCAGCGTGCCGAGGGCAGGCGCAACATATGCGCCGTAATCCTTGGCCTTGATCAGTTCGATCATCTTGTCAGGCGCATCGAATTCGCCGCGGCCGGTGTGCTTGGCGACGATGCCTTCAGCGGTGGTGAAGGGCGTCCAGATCTGCCCGTCAACCGCCTTGCCGGTCACCTTGCCATAGGTGAAGCGCAGCGAGCCATTGGCATCGGGATACATGGTCTTGCCCAGCGAAGCGGCATAGGCAAGACGCGCTTCCATGACCTTGGAACGGGCCTTCTGGACATGGCCGGCGCGGGCCTTGTCTTCGGCCTCGGCCTTCATCGCTTCGTCATAGGTGGCAACTGCCAGCTGGATGAAGGGATCGCTGCTCGCCTTGAAGTCGGCAGGGGTCTTGTCCATCCATTCCAGACGTTTGGCGGTGTTGCCAAGCTCGCTTCCGGCATAGAGCGAGGCCAACTCGCGGCCTTCCATGAAGGCATCGAAGCTCTTGTTGCGCTGGTCGGCGGGCAGGGTGCGGTATTCGGCAATGCCATCGGCCCACAGCTGCTGATCGATCGCCTGCACATAGCGGCGCTCGATGCGCTGCATGCCTTGGGTCATGAAGGCCTTGTCGCGCGCCTGAAAGCCGGGTTCACGCTCCTTGTCGGGCTTGGCCTGCTCGTTCGCCCAGCGGTAGAGCGAGCGCGCTGCGCCATACAGCTGCCCGCGTCCGAGCATCCCGCGCTTCGCATCGGCAAGCGCCGCCGCGTTGCCATCTGCGATCAGCCTGTCGAGCTCCGCCAGCGCCGGGCTATATTGGGCCTCGCGCTTGGGATCGGCCTTGATCCAGGCGCGGAAGGCGGCTTCCTCGGCCTGCTTCTTGGCGACCAGTGAAATCGCTTCGGCGCCGGCCATTTGCCCGGCAATCTTCTTCTCGTAATTCTCGGTGCCCTGAAGCGTTGCGGCATAGGCGATGACGGCGGCCTGATTGCCTGCCGTCAGTTCATCGATGCGGTCGCCGTAAGCGGCCAGCATGCGCTGCTGGTAGGGGTAGAGCTCCTCGTAATAGAAGCGCGCTTCCTCTGCCGAACGCAGGCGTTCGGTGGTGCCGGGGAAGCCTGCGACCATCACGAAATCGCCTTCCTTCACGCCTTCCTTGGCAATGGGGAGCCACGCCTTGGGCTTGAACGGCACGTTGTCCTTGGAAAAGGCCGCCGAAGAACCATCGGGGGCGACATAGGCACGGTAGAAGGCGAAATCGCCGGTGTGGCGCGGCCACATCCAGTTGTCCTTCTCGCCGCCGAAATTGCCAACGCCTGCCGCCGGGGCATAGGCAAGGCGCACATCCTTGATCTCAAGCTGCTGCTGGAGCCAGTATTGCGCACCGCCGAAATAGGCGCGCACATCGCAGCGGCGGTTGGCTTGCTTTTCGCAGGCCTCGATCAGGGCGGTGCGGTTGGCCTGAATCCGATCGTAACGCGCGCGGCCATCGAGCTTTTCGGTGCCCTTGAGCACATCGGCCGTCACGTTGCGCAGATCTTCGATCACGTAGATGCGGCTGCCCGGTGCAGCAGGCAGTTCATCGCCCAGCGTCTGCGCCAGAAAACCGTTGGTGAGGTAATCGTTCTCGGGCGAGGAATTGTACTGGAGCGAACCGGCGACACAGTGGTGGTTGGTCGCCACCAAACCTTGCGGCGAAAGGAACGCGGCCGAACAACCGCCCAAAGATGCGATAGCGGTGAGCGGCGGGCGCTGGAGATCGCCCAGCGTCTTTGCGTCCAGCTCAAGCCCGGCGGCCTTCATTGCATCGGCAATCGCGCCGGTCTGGCTGGGGAGCCACATGCCTTCATCAGCTTGCACCATGGCCGGTGCGGACAGCATCAGGGCCGAGGCCCCGGCCAGCAGGAATTTCTTCATGGGTAGCAATACCTCTCTTGCGTGAATGGCCGCCCCGGCACGGGCGGCGAATGGCGCGCTTGTTAGGGCAGATGGGCAGGCGGCGGAAGGGGCGATTACGGGCTTTCGACAAACGACCGGCTGGCCGGATTGAGCACCAGCAGCAGCCGCGCCCCGCCGGGTGTATCGGCGATTGGTGGAGAGCGGTGGATGGCGGGCCGGT
This sequence comes from Porphyrobacter sp., assembly GCA_018991295.1. GTDB lineage: Bacteria > Pseudomonadota > Alphaproteobacteria > Sphingomonadales > Sphingomonadaceae > Erythrobacter. The sequence continues at coordinate 8,632 of JAGKSZ010000187.1, forward strand.
CCGTGGACAGCTTGCCCTTGAACAGGCCGACATCGAAGGCGGCAAGGCGGCCCACGCGCTGCGGTGCCTCGCCGCGCGCGACGCGTTCGGCATCGGCCTCGTCGAGCCAGTCCGTGCCCGCGCCGACATAGGTGGTGATCAGCCGGGCGGTGACATAATCGGCGTGGAACTTGCGGCACGAATCAGTGCGCACGACCTCAAGCCGCAGTTCGAAGGTTGCCAGGTCCATGGCGGCACAGAACTGGCTGGCGAGGCGGGCGATATCATCCACCAATACCGCGTGCAGGGCAGCATCGCCCGCAAAGCCGCCAAGCCGCAATTCGCGGGCCAGCGTGTCCGGCAGTCCAGCCATGTCACTTGCAAAGCGCAGGTCCTGCGGTGCGCCAGCAACCAGCGGGGTGAAGTCCGCAAAGGCGTCGCGCTCCCATATGGCGAGACTGCATCCCTCATCGCGTATGGCACCGAGCACCTCGGGCTGGCGGTCGGACTGGCACATGCGGGCAAGCAGGGTGTGCATGGGGATGGCCTCAATTAAAGTGACGTTGTAACATACCGCTAACGCGCCACTCCTTGCTCTGCAAGGCCTCCGTCTTGAAAGCTCTTGCGAGTGATTATCATTCGGGCCATGAGGCGGCCTCGATATTTCACCAAGGACACCTGCCCCCATGAACAGCACGCTCAAACTCTGGACCCAGCTTGGCCTCGGCACTGCGCTTGCAGGCGGGTTGCTTGCAGCGTGCGGCGGTGAGGCCGGGGGCGAGGGCGCGGCGAGCGGTGAGGCGGGCGCCCCCGCGGCTGGGGCCACCCCCGGCGGGGGGGAGGGGGAGGGGGGGGCAGGGGGCGGAGGGGGAGCCGGGGGTGGGGCGAGGGGGGGGGGGGGGAGGGGGGGGTGGG
>JAGKSZ010000188.1 GCA_018991295.1 Porphyrobacter sp.
AACAGCGTGCCGCCATTGGCCTGTTCGAACTTGCCAATCGCCTGGGCAATAGCGCCCGTGAACGCCCCCTTTTCGTGGCCAAACAGCTCGCTTTCGACCAGATCGGCCGGGATTGCCGCCGTGTTCACCGCAACAAACGGCCCGGTGCGGCGATTGCCAAGTTCGTGGATCGCTTCGGCTACCAGCTCCTTGCCCGTACCGCTTTCGCCGGTGATCAGCACAGTCAAATCATTGCGCAACACGCGCGTGATCATGCGGTAGACGCCCTGCATCGCCGGGCTGCGCCCGACCAGCGGCATGCGCTCGCCGCCGTCACCTGCCATCGCAGCGTTCGCGTCGTCTGCCGCCGGAGCACGCGCACCCGCTGCCTGACGCACGGCCTGAACCAGTTCATCAAGATCGAACGGCTTGGGGAAGTATTCGAAGGCCTCGCTCTCACTGGCGCGGACCGCCGTATCGAGTGTGTTCTGCGCCGAAAGCACGATCACAGGCATATCCGGCGCGTGGTCACGCACGGCCGACAGGCTGGCAAGACCATCGCCGTCTTCAAGGATCACGTCGGTCAACATGACCCCGAACTGGCGCTGCGCCAGCAGCCGGTCGCGCGCGGCGATGCCCGTGCAATGGACGATCGTGAAGCCTTCATCCTCCAATGCTGCGATGATCACCGTTGCGATGGCGATGTCATCTTCAACCAGCAGGACCGGGCGACTTGTCGGCATCGGTTCAGACCGCATCGGGCGCCTGCGGCAAATGCAGGCGGAAATGCGTGAGCCCGGCACGCGCGTCGCGCTCGTGGCTGATATTGCCGTTCATATCGCGCACCAGCTTTCGCACAAGCGACAGACCGAGGCCCTGGCCGGAAGGCTTGGAGGAGACGAAAGGTTCAAACACATGATCGCGCAGGGCCGGATCGATGCCGGGACCATTGTCCGAGATGGAGATTTCAATCGGCAAGGGCACCGCGCGCCCGTTGCGGATCGCGCTGAAGGCAAGTCCGCTGACAAAGCGGGTCTGCACGATAATCACCCCATGCCTCGCCCCGCCGCCAAGCGATGCGTCCCGTGCGTTGGAAATAAGGTTGATCAGCACCTGCTCCAGTGCGTCACGATTGGCGAGCACAGGCGGAAGCGAGGGATCGAATTCCTCACGGATCTCGACTTCGCCCAGCGTGCTGCCTGCTGCCCGCATGGTGGCCACCGCAGCACGGATTGCCTCGTGGGGGTTACAGGCATCGACCGGGCCGGTGCGGGTGCTGCCAAGCTGCTGCATCCGGTCAATCAGGCGCGCGATGCGATCGACCTCGTCGGTAATCATCCGGGCGAGCTTCTTGTCGGCCAGCGGCAGCTTGCGCGCTGCCAGCTGTCCTGCCCCGCGGATCGCAGCCAGCGGGTTCTTGATTTCGTGCGCCAACACGGCAGGGGCGCCAAGCATGGCCTCGCCGCCCGCCGGGTTCGCGCTTTCATCATGGCCAATCTGCGAGAGGGTCACCACGCGCCAGCCCGGAAACCCCCCAAGCGGCGAAGCGGTAAGATTGACCCGGGTTTCCTGCACACCCGCCCGGATTGCCAGATCGCGTGCAACCAGTCCTTCGTCACCGGCCATCAGTCGCGCCTCCACCCGCGTGTCGAGCGGACCGATCCGGTCGGTCAGGCGGGTGCCGACAAGCCGCACCGCACTGGTGCCAAGCAGGTCTTCGGCAGCATGATTGACTTCAGCGATCACTCCATCGCCGTTGATCAGCACAACTGCAAAAATCAGCCCCGATAACTGCGCACGGGCATCAGGACGCCCCTCGCCGTGCGGCTGTGCGGGGATTGTCGCCACGATCAGGCAGCCTGCTGCATCAGGAAGGGAGCATAGAACCGTTCGATCTCGGAGAGGACCTTGTCCGCATCGTCGATGAAGTTGACCTGATTGCGGAACTCGGCCGAACCGTGCAGGCCCTTGGTGTACCAGCCAAGATGCTTGCGGGCCATTTTCACGCCGGTATCGCGCCCATAGTGGTCGAGCATCCGGTGGTAGTGTTCCACAACCAACGCAAATTGCTCGTCAATGCCGGGCGCAGGCCGCGCCTCACCGGTGCGCCACCAATGCATGACCTGACCCAGCAGCCACGGCTTGCCATAGGCGCCGCGTCCGATCATCAGCCCATCTGCGCCTGATTGCTCCAGTGCCTTGGCAGCATCATCGATAGTGCAGATGTCGCCATTGACGATCACCGGGATATTCACCGCTTCCTTGACCCGGCGCACGAAAGCCCAGTCCGCATTGCCCTTGTACATCTGGTTGCGGGTGCGACCATGGACGGTGATCATCCTGACGCCGAGATCTTCGGCCATGCGGGCAAGTTCAGGGGCGTTGAGGCTGTTGTGGTCCCAACCCATGCGCATCTTGACGGTCACGGGGACCTTCACCGCCTTGACCGTCGCCTCCATCAGGCGGACGGCAAGCGGCACTTCGCGCATCAGCGCCGAGCCTGCGAGCTGTCCCACAACCTTGCGCACCGGGCAGCCAAAATTGATGTCGATAATCGCCGCGCCGTTGCCTTCCTGAAGCTTGGCGGCCTCGGCCATGCTGGCAGGATCGCACCCGACCAGCTGCATCGACACCGGCTCCTCGATCCGGTCCCAGGCGGATTTCTGCGCGCTTACCCGAGTTTCCCGGATTGCCGCCTCGCTTGCCACCATCTCGGTGACGTTGAGGCCCGATCCATAGCGTCGCACCAGCGTGCGAAACGGCATATCGGTCACACCGGTCATCGGCGCCAGAAGCACGGGCTCGGCCACCGTCACAGGTCCGATGGCGATCGGCTTGAGGGCCGGTGGAGGGGGAAGTAAGGTCATGTCGGGGGCGATGCCTAAAATATGGGCAGGCGCATAGTGGATTGCCGAAAGCCCGTCCAGACCTTAAGCGAACGCCCCGATGTCTGCCCTCGCCCCCCTCCCGCCGTTCGCGGCAATCGTGGTTGCCGCCGGCAAGGGCTTGAGAGTGGGTGGCGAGACGCCGAAGCAGTTCCGGCAATGGCGCGGAAAGGCTTTGATCAGGCACTCTGTCGAGGGCTTGCAGGCCGCTGGCGCTGCCCCGCTGATCGTGGTCATTGGCGCTGATGCCCGCGACGATGCCGAGGCGGCTTTGGTGGGCCTTGCTGGCATCACGCTCGTTAATGGCGGTGCGACCCGGCCGGATACGGGGCGCGCCGGACTGGAAGCACTGGCCGATCCCGCACCCGCCGCTGTCCTGATTCACGATGCCGCCCGCCCGGACCTTGGGCGCGATATCATTACCCGGCTGCTGGCTGCGCTTGAAAATCACCCTGGCGCAATCCCGGTGCTGCCAGTGGTGGACAGCCTTGCCATTGCCGGCGAAGGCGAGGTCATGACCGGCAAGGCGACCCGCGAAACGCTGCGCCGCGTTCAGACACCGCAAGCCTTCCGCTTTCCCGATATCCTCGCCGCTCACCGCGCATGGCCGGGGCCGACCGATGCCGGTGACGATGCGCAGGTATTGTTGGCCAGCAATGGTTCAGTTGCGCTCGTTCAAGGCGATGAGCGATTGAAGAAAATCACCTTTGCCGAGGATTTCATGGATAGCTCCGCCCTTCCTGCCTTTCGCATTGGTCAGGGCTTTGATGTCCACCGGCTGGAGCCCGGCGAGGAGCTGTGGCTCGGGGGCGTGCTGATCCCGCATGACAAGGGCCTTGCCGGGCACTCCGATGCCGATGTGGCGCTCCATGCGATCACGGACGCGGTGCTGGGCGCCATCGGAGAGGGCGATATCGGCACCCACTTCCCGCCCAGCGACCCGCAATGGCGCGGCGCACGGTCTGGGCAATTCCTCGAACACGCTGTCGGCCTCGCCCGCACGGCAGGTTACGCCATCGCCAATGTCGATCTGACCCTGATCTGCGAGGCCCCCAAGATTGGACCTCACCGCCCTGCCATGCGCGCCGAAGTCGCCCGGCTGATGGCCGTGGCGGAGAGCGCGGTCAGCATAAAGGCCACCACCACCGAAAGGCTTGGTTTTACCGGCCGCGGCGAAGGTATCGCCGCGCAGGCCATAGTTCTTGTCACCCGCACTGCTTGAGGATGCCCACCATGACCCGCCGTTTCATTGCCCCTGCCCTGGCCTTCACCGCGCTCGCTTCGGCCACCGCTGCGCAGGCGCAGCAGCAGCAGCCTTGCGTGAACCCCGCCGATCTTTCGGACGCGGTTGTCTATGCCATGCCTGTCGCTTTCGATGCGGCCAAGACTGCGTGCGGTGCCAGCCTTGCCACCAGCGGCTTCATGGCGCGCGAGGGTGATGCCTATATTGCCCCGTTCCGCCAAGGGCAGGCTAAGGCGTGGCCGGGCGCTTTCCGTTTCCTCAAGGCCTTCATGGAACAGGGCGGCGCGGGCAAATCGGCCGGCGATGCCGACATGGCGGCGATG
>JAGKSZ010000189.1 GCA_018991295.1 Porphyrobacter sp.
CCCCCCCGCCGCCGATTTCGGCACGCTGGAGGAAGGCACCATCGAACGTGCGATTGCAGGGGCTGGCGGGGGAAACTCGATCTCCCCCCACATCCCCTTTTGCGGGGCGATCTGTTACTATTGCGGCTGCAACACCGCCGTATCGGGCAAGCGCGCAAGGGTTGAGGCCTACCTTGCCGCACTGCATCAGGAAATCGCCACGGTCGGCACTCTGCTGCCAGAAGGCACGCGGGTGCGACGCATCGCCTTTGGCGGGGGCAGCCCCAATGCCATCGCAACGGGTGATTTCATGGCGCAGGTCGAGGCGCTCCACGCGCACCTGCCGCTGGCCGCGCCCGAATGGTCGATCGAACTCGATCCGCGCAGCCTTACGGCAGCATGGGTGCCGGTGCTGGCGCAAGTCGGCATCACGCGGGCAAGCATGGGAGTGCAGACCTTCGCTTCCCACTGCCAGAAGGCGATCGGGCGCGAACAATCGCTGGCGATGATCTGCCGCGCCACCGATTGGCTGCGGCAAGCCGGGGTCACCAGCCTCAATTTCGATCTGATGTATGGCCTGCCCCACCAGAGCGAGGCGGATCTTGAAGACAGCCTTGAATATACCCGCAAGCTGGGCGCAGACCGGGTGGCGGTGTTCGGCTATGCTCATGTCCCCCACCTTGTGCCGCGCCAGACCATGATCCGCGAGGCAGACCTTCCGGGCGCAGCCGCGCGCTTCACCATGGCAAGCCAGGCGCACCGCATCCTGACCGGTGCAGGTTACAGCGCGATCGGCTTCGATCACTTCGCCCTGCCCCATGATCCGATGGCGCAGGCCGTGCGCTCCGGCAGGCTCAGGCGCAATTTTCAGGGCTTTACCGATGACCCATCGGATGTCCTGATCGGCATGGGCGCAAGCGCCATCAGCGGCTTTGCAAGCCTGTTTGCCCAGAACGAAAAGCACACCGCCACCTATCGCCAGCTCTCGGGCGAAGGGCGGCTTTCGGCAACCCACGGCATTGCCCGCTCGGCCGAAGATCAGCGCCGGGCCGGGTTGATCGAGGCGCTGCTGTGCCGGGGCGAGGCGGTGCTGCCCGATGATCTGCTGGCCGACGTGTCTGAGCGCCTTTCGCCCTTCACCCATGCAGGCCTTGCCGAACTCAGCGGCAACCGGCTGGCCATCACCGCCGGCGGCCTGCCCTATGCGCGGGTGATCGCCTCGCTCTTTGATGCCTACCGCGCCCACGCGCCGCGCCGGTTTTCTTCCGCGATATAACCGCCGCGCTGTCCTGCCCGCCCGCTTGCCCTGCGCCCCTGGGCACGCGGCCGGGGCCATCCAGCTTATCGCAGATTAGTTTTCTTTGGCAGCGGGGCATTTTTCCGTCATGGGACTGTCATGGGGGATCATGACGCGTGTCTTTCGCCCGCAAAGCCCGCCTTGCCCCGCTCAGGAAGTGACCGTTTAACCGCATGAACCTTGCCTCGCCGATTGCGATTGCAGACAGACCCCTTGCACGGCCCACGCTCCGTTCCAGTCTGATCTTCCTCGTGCCATTCCCGGAATTGATTCTGGCCTTCTGGTTTCTGGCGACCGGGGCGGTGATCGCGTTGTTGCTCGATCTTCCTTTCTCGCTGCCTTCCGGAAACGCGCTGGCCTTTACGGGGATGAGCTACGGGGTGCCGCTGTCGCTGATCGGCCTCTTGGGCGCAGGGCTGGTGCTGGCGCGGCAGACGATGCGGCTGGCCTATTATGCCGCTGCCGCCCTTGCCTATGGCGTGATCCTGATCACCCATTTCAACATCAAGATGTGGATGAGCCTCATCAATCCGCGTCTGTGGGACGGGCTTTACTGGCAGACCGATGAACTGGTGCGGCCGCTGGTCGATCTGGCGTTCGCAGTGCACCGGCTGACAGACAGCGCGCTGCCTGCGGGCGAGCACCTTTACCTGTTCGCCTTTCTGGCGATGTTTGCCGGCAGCATCATCGTCCATTCGATGCAGGCCTTCATCGTGTTCCGCAAAGTCATCTTTTCCGCGATGCTGGTGCATGTGCTGGGTGCGCTGGCCTATTGCATCATGCCCGCTGTCGGCCCGTTCCTGTACGAACAGGGCGTCAATGGGCTGGAGAGCGCAAGGCAGCAGCACATGTATGGCGGCTATCTGGCGCTGGCGGATGGCGGGCGCGGGTGGATCGCCAGCAAGGGGAGCACCTTCATGTTTGCAGCCGTGGCCGCCATGCCATCGCTGCATGTCGGATCATCGGCGGTGTTCCTCCACTATGCCTGGCGGCATGCGCGCTGGCTGGGGGTGGCCTATGTGCCCTTGTTTGTCTTCATCGTCTTTGAAGCTGTGGCAACGCGCTGGCATTACTGGATCGATGTGATCGCCGGGCTTGCGCTGACGGCGCTGGCCATCGCCATTACCACGGCCGTGTTCCGCCGGATCGAAGCCTACGATCCGGCGCGGATGCAACCGGACTGAGCGCGCAGCCAGCGGGTCACTTCACCCCCAGCTGTGCTGCCTGCTGGCGCAATTGCGCGGCGCTGGCAGGATTGGCCGCCGCCGCCGCTTCCAGCGCGGCCTTGGCCTTGGCCGGTTCGCCCAGCGTCATGCGGCTGCGCATCAGCATCACCCAGCCATCGAGGTTCTTCGGCTCCTTTGCCAGCCGCGCTTCAAGCTGTTCGACCATGCCTTGCGCCATCTGGCGCTGTTCGGACGGCTTCATGCCGCTGGCCGCAGCGACATCCGCCGCGCTCGGCCCGCGCAAGGAGGCCGAGGCCCCCTCGCCCGCCACGCTGCCCGATCCCGGCGCGATCATCGCAGGCTTGCGTTGCCCCTGCGCCTTGGCGATGCGCGGGGCCACGTCGATGCTGTTGATCTTGCCCACCTGTTCGATGGTGCGCACCAGATCGGCCTCCCACGGCGCGCCTTGCGGGCTGTCCGAAAGGAGTTCAAGCCAAGCGGCAATCGCGCCTTCGTGATCCTTGTCGAGATCCTTCTTGGCCGCGAGGAAATACCGCGCGCGCGCATCGGAAGGATCAAGCGCTACGGCCTTCTGGAACGCCTGCAAGGCCTCAGGCGGCAGCGGATCGCGGGTGCTGGACAGCACCAGTGTTTCCCCCAGCGCCGACCACAGCACCGCCTCCTGCGGCGCAATCTCCACGGCGCGGCGATAGGCAGCGGCGGCCTCGGGGAATTGCCCGGCCTGAAAATGCGCAAAGGCCAGATCGCCCCACGCGCCTGCATCACCGGGCGCGGCATCGGCGGCGGCTTTCAGCGCCTCGATCGAAGCTGCGCCCTCACCTGCGGCTTGCGGCGTGGCCGTGCCGCCCGATCCCTCATAGATATTGAGCCCGATCGCGACTGCCGCCAGCAGCAGCGCCGCGCCCAGCAGCACCCATCCGGCGCGCGCGGTCCCGTTGGAACCGGGGGATTGTTCCCTTGTCATGCCCCCCGCTAGCACTGCGTGCAAAGGCGGGCAATTCGCTCTGGCATCGGGGCAGGTTTTGGCTATGGTGGAAAGCCTTGGGGGCGATCTATCCGCGAGGGGGAAGGATAGGTGACCGGCATTTTCAGGGTCGCTATCATCGGATCAGGCCCTGCCGGGCTCAGCGCCGCCGCGCACGCCGCAGCCTTGGGCCTTGCGCATATCCTGCTCGAAAAGACCGATCACCTCTCGGACACGATTTTCAAATACCAGAAGGGCAAGCACGTGATGGCGACGCCCGCCAATCTGGTGCTGCGCTCCGACATCGATTTCGAGGCGGGCAAGCGCGAGACGATCCTGGGGCGATGGGACGAACAGATCGCCGCCCGCAAGGTCAACGTGAAGCTCAATGCCGAAGTGCTGAAGGTGGAAGGCCACAAGGGCGCCTTCCGCATCGCCTTGCGCAGCGGCGAAGTGGTGGACGCCGAAGCCATCGTGCTCGCCATCGGCACGCAGGGCAATCCCAACCGGCTGCGCTGCCCCGGCGCGGATTCGCCGCTGATCCAGTATCAGCTCGATGATCCGGGCGAATATTTCGATGAACACATCACCGTCATCGGATCGGGCGATGCCGGGATCGAGAACGCGCTCGGCCTTGCCGCCGATCCGGCACAGCGCAATGTGGTGACGATCCTCAACCGTTCGGCCGATTTCGCCCGCGCCAAGGCAGCCAATGTCGCGCTGCTCGAAGAGGCCGAGCGCGATGGCCGCCTGATCGTGCGCCGCGAGACCGAGCCTGCCGAAGTGCGCACCCGCGAACTGCTGCTCAACACGCGTGACGGGCAGGAGACGATCCGCTGCGATCGGATCATCGCGCGCACCGGATCCCAGCCCCCGCGCGGGTTTGTGGAAGCCATGGGAGTGGAATTCTCCAGCCCCGAACCCGGCAGCTTCCCCAAGCTTTCGCCCGAGTTCGAAACCACCACCCCCGGCATCCACGTGATCGGCGCGCTGGCGGGCTATCCGCTCATCAAGCACTGCATGAACCAGGGCTATGACGTGATCGAGTTCCTCGCCGGGAACCGCGACCTCAAGCCCGCTGACGAGCCGCTGCTGGCCGAGAAATTCGCCCAGCTTCCCGGCAATCGCAGTGTGGCAGAATGGCTGGACATATTCGGGCGCAACATCGTGGTCCTTGGCGATCTTTCGGTCTTGCAGCTGCGCGAGCTGATGCTGGATTCGGCCGTTCATGCCTATCAACCGGGAGAGGTGATCTTCCGCCGCAACGATCCCGGATCGTCGATGTTCGCGATTGCTGAAGGTTCGGTCGCGGTTGAAGTGAACCCCAATGATCCCTCGATCACGGTCGGCATCGAACAGGGATCGATCTTCGGCGAGGTTGGCCTCATCTCGGGCCGCCGCCGCGGGGCGACGGTGCGCGCCGCAGAGCCTGTCGTGGCGCTCGAACTGCCGCGCATGGCGGCATTGAAGCTGCTCGCCACATCGCCCGGCGCGGCGCGGGCGGTGAACAGCATCGCCATCGAACGCCAGCTGCTCCAGATGTTCGGCGCCGGGCTGACCCGGGCTGATGTCGCCCCGCTGGTGGAAAACGCCGAGCTGAAGTCGGTGCGCGCCGGGCAGGTGGTGGTAGCCGAAGGGGCCGATGACAAGGACATCTACATCATCCGCTCCGGATCGATGATTGTCGAAAAGCAGGTGGGCGGGCGGCCGGTGTTTCTCTCCTACCTGCCGGCCGGCAGCTATTTTGGCGAAATGGCGGTGATCGACGGATCGCCGCGCACCGCCACGGTCAAGGCCGCGATCAAATCCGAAGTCATCCGCGTGCCGGGCGACGGTTTTCTTGCGCTGCTGGAACAGAACCCGGGCTTGCGCGACAAGGCGCTGCAGCAGATGAGCGCACGGCGCGCCACCAATGCCTTCATCGAAAGCCGCAAAGGCGAGTTTTCGGGCGCGGTCGATCTCTATTCGCAGACCGCGCAGTTCCTGGTCGACAACGGCATTGGCGAGGCGACCGATGTGCTGCTGATCGACGAGAAGCTGTGCATCGGCTGCGACAATTGCGAAAGGGCCTGCGCCGACAGCCATGAAGGCCTCTCACGCCTCGATCGGGAGGCAGGGCGCACCTATGCGCATCTCCACGTGCCGACATCGTGCCGCCACTGCGAGCACCCGCATTGCATGGCCGATTGCCCGCCCAACGCGATCCGGCGCGGGCCGGATGGCGAGGTGTTCATCGATGAAACCTGCATCGGCTGCGGCAATTGCCAGCGCAACTGCCCCTATGGCGTGATCCGCATGGACGCCAAGCCGCCCAAGAAGCCGAGCCTTTTGCAATGGATGCTGCTGGGCAAAGGGCCAGGTCCGGGCGAAGCGCCCTATGGCTGGCGCAAGTCCGAGGCCAAGAAGCAGGGCCTCCCTGAAGCGAAGCTCGCGGTCAAATGCGATATGTGCGCCGGGATCGATGGCGGGCCGGCCTGCGTGCGCGCCTGCCCCACGGGCGCAGCCATCCGGGTCAGCCCGGAACGCTTCCTGACCTACACCAAGCTGGCCGAGGATACGCAATGACCGCGGGCGCATCGCGCAGCCGGTTCCGCGAGGACGAGACGCGCCGGGATTCCGATCATGTCAGTTTCCTGCGCCACAAGCGGTTTCGCTGGGCATGGGCGGCGCTGGCGCTCAGCCTTGCAGCGGCGGCGGGCTATGCCCTGATCGATCAGGACCCGCGCCCCAATGGCGGCAGCTGGTATGGCTATACGCTGGGCACCATCGGGCTTGGGTTGATCCTGTGGCTTTCCTTGCTGGGGGTGAGGAAGCGGCGCATCAATCCCGGCGCGTGGAGCCTCAAGGCGTGGACATCGGCTCATGTCTATCTTGGCCTGTCGCTGGTGGTGGTGGGCACGCTGCACACCGGCTTCCAGATCGGCTGGAACGTCCACAGCCTTGCCTATGTGCTGATGCTGCTGGTGATTGCGACGGGGGTTTACGGGGTTGTCGCCTACACCACCCTGCCTGCGCGTCTTTCGGACAACCGCCGCGAAATGACACGCGCGCAGATGCTCGACGCGCTGACTGCGATTGACCGCCAGCTGGATGGCGCCGCCCAGCCGCTGGCGCGCGGCGAGGCGGATCTGGTGCTGGCGGCGCTGCGGCAAAGCCCCTTTGCAGGCGGCGCGCTGGCGCGGCTGACCGGACGCTACCCGGCTTGCCAGACAGCACGGGCACTTGCCGGCATGGACACTGCCTCAGAGGCGCAGCAGCGGGTGCGCGCCTTGCTGGAAAAGCGAGCCGCCCAGCTTGCCCAGATCCGCGGTGCCTTGCGCATTCAGGCCGCGCTGGAGGTCTGGCTGTTCCTCCACATCACGCTCACCATCGCCCTGATCGCCGCGCTCAGCGCCCATGTGATCAGCGTGTTCTATTACTGGTGAGGGGGGCCTGCGATGACCTTCCTGATCCGCACCATCGACATCACCGCCAGCGGCCGCGAAATCCGCCGCGAACGCTTGAGCGAAGGGCTAGGCCTCACGGTGGGCCGGGCAGCGGAGAACGATATCCACCTGCCCGATCTGGCAGTGGAACAGCGCCACATCGGCATCACGCTGTCAAAGGTTGGGACGCTGGACATCGCCGCGCTCGGGACATTGGGTTTCGGGCTCGATGGGCGGGTTGTCACGCAAGCTGCCATCGACCCCGCAACCGGAGGCGAGATCGCGCTGGGATCGGCGCGGCTGGCGGTGATACGCGAAGGCGATGCGATCGCCATCACGATCAGCCAGATCGCTGCCGATGAAGGCCGCGGCGACGTGCTGCGCGGCTTTGCGCTCGCCAGTGTGCTGCCGTCCAAACGGGCGATGAGCTGGACGTTTGCGGGCGCAATCCTGCTAGTGCTGCTGATGCTCCCCGTGGCAAGCCATCTGCTGCGCACCCCCGCCAGGCCCGATCCCACCGGCAGAACGCCGGGCGTAGTGCTGATGGACAGCGCGTGGAGTTCCGGCGAATTGTCGCTGAAGCATCAGAGCCTCACGGAGAATTGCGAAAGCTGCCATGTTGCGGCCTTTGAAAGCGTGCAGGATGAAACCTGCCTCTCCTGCCACAAGGACATAGGCGATCATGCGCCGATGGGGCGGCTGGCCAAGGGCAGCCCTGCGCTGTCCCCCGGCGATGCGATCCAGTGGAAGATCGGCCAGACGCTGGGCAAGGAAGGCCCGCTGGGCTGCGTCGCCTGCCATTCCGAACACGAAGGACCAGTGCGCGCGGCGGCCGGCAATGCGGCGTTCTGTTCGGATTGCCACAAGGACATGAACCTGCGCCTGACGGACACGGCCATCGCCAATGCGCATGATTTCGGCAAGGGCCATCCAGAGTTCCGGCCGCTCTATTACGCCAGCTTCGGCGCGGCCAAGCCGGTGCGCGCCGCGCCGGGGACGAAGCCGGTCGAACGCTCCGGCCTCAAGTTCCCGCACGATGTCCACATGAACAAGGCCGGCGGGGCGGCGCGCATGGCGGTGAGCCTGAAGCAATATGGCAAGCCCCTCGAATGTGCGGATTGCCATGTCCTTGCCCCTGACCGAATCTCGTTCCGGGAGGTGAAGATGGAGGACGCGTGCGAGGGGTGTCATAGCCTTGTTTCAGGGCGGATCACGGGGGGCGGGTTCAGCAAGCTGCGCCATGGGGATCTGAAACAACTTGCCGCAGACCTCGCCAAGGTCAGCGCCGCCCCTCGCCCCTCCCTTGCCCCGCAGCGCCAGCGTCCGGGCCAGCTGGGCAGCACAGCGCCCTCCTATCGCGCCGATTTTGGCCGGCCCGTGCGCGCCTATATCGGCATTTCCAATGCGCTCTCGGCTGGCGGCGTGTGCACCGAATGCCACCTGCCCACCACCGGGCCAAGCGGTCAGGCCGATCTGGTGCCGGTCAATCTGCCCGACCGGTTCCTCGCGTCAGGCTATTTCAATCACGAAGCGCACAAGAAGCAGGAATGCAGCGATTGCCATGCAGCAGGCACATCGAAGGCGGCTAGCGATCTGCTGATGCCCGATCTCAAAAGCTGCCGCCAATGCCACCTTGGCGCAGGCGCGACAAAGACAGCCAAGATCGTGCCATCAGACTGCGCAATGTGCCACGCCTATCACCTTCCCGCCGGGCAGTGGCAGGGGTTGGGGCAGCACAAGGGCCCCGCGCCCCATTATCGTCCCGCGCCGCTGGCAGCGGCAACCGCCGCCCCGGCACGGGTGGCCAAGGTGAGGAACTAGCATGGCCCGGACCGCCGATAGCAGCGCCGTTCTGATCGCGCAGTTGACCGACATCCACATCGGCTTTGCCCCCGATGACGGGCGCGGGGGAGAGGAGCTTAACCTTGTCCGCCTGCGCGCGGTGCTGGCGCGGCTTACCGAGGGGCCGAACCGCCCCGATCTGCTGGTGCTGAGCGGTGACATCACCGATAACGGCGATGGGCCGAGCTTTGCCAGGATCGCCGCGCTGCTGGCGACATTGCCCTGCCCGGTGCTGCCGCTGG
>JAGKSZ010000190.1 GCA_018991295.1 Porphyrobacter sp.
ACGGGGCGCATCACCGGCTCCTCGCCCGCCTCGAGCCGGAAGCGCTCGTCGTCGACCACGAGGATCATGCCGTCGCGCTCCACCGTGGGGCGTTCCTTCGAAAAATAGAGCGGCACGATGTCGATCTTTTCGAGCGCGATGTATTGCCAGATGTCGAGCTCGGTCCAGTTGGAGATCGGGAACACCCTGATGCTCTCGCCCTTGGCCTTTTTCGCGTTATAGAGGTTCCACAATTCGGGGCGCTGGTTCTTGGGATCCCAGCGGTGGGCGGCGTTGCGGAACGAGAAGATGCGCTCCTTGGCCCGCGCCTTTTCCTCATCGCGCCGCCCGCCGCCGAAGGCCGCGTCAAAGCCGTGCTCGCTCAGCGCCCGCTTCAGCGGATCGGTGAGCTGCGCTTGGCTATAGAGCGCGCTGCCGGTGTCGAAGGGGTTGATGCCTTGGGCTTGTGCGTCCTCGTTCTGGGCGATGATGAGCTTCAACCCATATTCGCGCACGGTGCGGTCGCGGTGCGCCAGCAGATCGGCAAAGTCCCATCCGCTGGCCACGTGCAGCATCGGGAAGGGCGGCGGGGCGGGGTAGAAGGCCTTCCTCGCCAGATGCAGCATCACCGAGGAATCCTTGCCAACCGAATAGAGCATCACCGGGTTCTCCGCTTCGGCCACGACTTCGCGGAAGATGTGGATGCTTTCGGCTTCGAGCCGTTCGAGATGGGTCAGGGCACGCATGGTGGTGCAGTTAGACGCTGAAATCGGCCTCACAAGCAAGTTTGCCTTTTGCCTTCCCAAGGCGAGGCTTGGGCGCGGGCCCCGGCAGCTAGCGATGTCGGCACTTGCTCTGCCTCGGGCGGCTTGCTTATGGCTGGGGGCAAAGGGAGAGACATATGAGCCAGCCTTCGGGGCCGCTTGCGGGCCTTCGTGTTTTGGAATTCGCCGGGATCGGGCCGGGGCCGCATGTGGCGATGCTGCTGGCTGATCTGGGCGCAGAGGTGGTGCGGATCGACCGGCCGGGTTCGGTGTCCAGCAACCCTGTGGTCGAGCGTGCCCGGCACCGGCTGGCGCTCGACCTCAAGAGCGAGGAGGGCAAGGCCGCCGTGCGCGCTGCGGCCGCCAGTGCCGATGTGCTGATCGAAGGCTTCCGCCCCGGCGTGATGGAGCGGCTGGGGCTGGGGCCAGACGCGCTCCTCGAAGCCAACCCCCGCCTTGTCTATGCCCGCATGACCGGCTGGGGGCAGGACGGCCCACTCGCGCAGGCCGCCGGGCACGATATCAACTACATCGCCATCACCGGCGCGCTGGCCGCCGTGGGCAAGCCGGGCGAGCCTGCCACCCCGCCCCAGAACCTGGTTGGCGATTTCGGCGGCGGGTCGATGTATTGCGCCTTCGGGATCATGGCCGCGCTTTACGAACGCGAACGCTCCGGCCGGGGCCAAGTGGTCGATGCCGCGATCGTTGACGGCGCGACCAGCCTGATGAGCTTCTTCTTCGGCGTGCGCCATGTGCCGCACCTTTCCACGACACGCGGCAAGGGCATGCTCGGCGGAGCGGCGCATTTCTACCGCTGCTTTACTTGCGCGGATGGCAAGGAGATCTCGCTCGGCTCGATCGAGCCGCAGTTCTACGCCGAGCTGCTTCAGCGCACCGGCGCCCCTGAGGCCTTGGCGCAAGGCCAGATGAACCCCGCCAACTGGGACGACTATGCCGACAGGCTTGCCGCGCTGTTCGCCACGAAGACACAAGCCGAATGGTGCGCGCTGCTCGAAGGCACGGACGCCTGCTTTGCCCCCGTGCTGGGGATCGAGGAGGCGCGCGAGCATCCGCACATGAAGGCGCGCGGGGCCTATGTGGAGCATGACGGGCAATGGCACACTGCCCCCGCCCCGCGCTTCAGCCGCACGCCGGGCGCTGTTCGTTCCAGCGCGGATGACGGCGCGGATGTCGTGGCGCGCTGGCAGGCGGGAGCAGCCTGATGGCGGGCAAGTTCTTTGACGAATGGCAGGTGGGCGAGAGGATCGAACACCCGATCCGCCGCACCGTGACCGAGACCGACAACCTGTTGTTCTCGACCATGACCCACAACCCCCAGCCGCTGCACATCGATGTGGAAGCGGCCCGGGCGAGCGGGTTTGGGCAGATCCTCGTCAATTCCACCTTCACCTTCAGCCTGCTGGTCGGGCTGTCGGTGGGCGAGACGACGCTGGGCACGCTGGTCGCCAATCTCGGCTTTGACAAGGTGGTGACGCCCAAGCCGGTGTTCATCGGGGACACCTTGCGCGCTTCCTCCGAAGTCAAGGAACTGCGCGAGAGCAAGTCACGCCCTGATGCCGGGATCGTCACCTGGGTGCACGAAATGCACAACCAGCGCGATGAAGTGGTGTGCCGCTGCGAGCGTTCGGCGCTGATCCAGCGCCGGGCGCGTGTTGTTGGAGACACATGAGACACTGTCCAGAACCGGAAAACCTCCGGTCCCTTGCGCCTGCCTCACGATCCCAAAGAACCCCCCCTGAGTATCGCGCCTGCGGCGTGTAGGAAAGCGCGCTACTGGGCCGCCGGCTCGCCGCCCAGCGCCTGCCACAGCACGATCCGGGCGCGGGCCGCCCGGCCCAGTGCCGCAGCGGCAGCCTCGCCGCTTGAATCGGCCGCACGGCGCGCTTCGAGCACTTCGAGGAAGCTGGCCAGCCCCGCCTTGTAGCGGGTCTCGGCAATCTTCGCGGCGCGGGTGAGCTGATCGGACTGCGTCACCGCGAGGCTCGCTTCGGCATCGGCGGCGCTGACCACGCCGTAAGCGCCTTCGGCATCGCCCAGCGCCTGATACACCGCCCCGCGATAGGCGGCAAAGGCGGCGCGCTTGTCGGCGGCGGCAGCATCGATCTGCGCGCCCACCCGCCCGAAATCGAGCAGCGGTCCGGCAATCGCACCGGTCAGCGATCCGACCACGGAATCGTCGAACAGCGCGGAAGGATCGAAGGCAAGCAGGCCGATCACCCCCGACAGGGTGATGCGCGGGAAGCGCGCACGGGCGGCAGCGGCAAGATCGGCATCACTGGCGGCAAGATTGGCGGCAGCGGCAGCGACATCGGGCCGGTTGGCGAGAAGCTCCGACGGCAGCGATACGGGCGCAGGCGCGGGGGCGAGCGCGGGGGCGGGCGCGGCAAGCGCGGCGCGCACGCTGGCGGCATCCTGTGCGGTGAGCGTCACCAGCCGTCCGATCAGCCTGGCGCGTTCGCTCTCCAGCGCGGCGAGCCGCGTGGCCGAGGCGCTGGCGGCAGCTTCAGCGCGGACCCGGTCAAAACCGGGGGCGATCCCGGCATCCTCGCGCACTTTGGCCAGCGCGGCGAGCTGGCGGGCAGCGGCACCATCGGCCTCGATCGCGGCGGCGCGGGCATCAAGCACCCGCCAATCGGTGATGCTCGCGGCAATCTCGGCGAGCAGCGCAAGGCGCACGCCCTGCGCCTGCGCGCTGGCGGCATCGATCCGGGCCAGCGCGGCGCGTTCCTGCGCCTTCAATTGGCCGAACAGGTCAATGTCCCAGCTGGCGTTGATATTGGCGCCGTAAGAGGTCTGTTCGCGGGGGATGAAACCCTGCTGGCCGGCCTGTCCGAACTGCGCAGGGTTGATGCGGTTACGCCGCGTGCTGGCATCGGCGGTGATATTGGGCAGGCGTGCCGCCCCGGCGCCGCGGGCACCGGCACGCGCCGCGTCGATCCGCGCCGCGGCTTCGGCAAGGCTCGGCGCATTTGTCAGCGCAGCCTGTGACAGTGCGGCATAGGCCGGATCGTCCGAAGGCATCAGCGCGGCCAGCGATGCTCTGGTCGCAGGCTCAGGCGTGTGGAAGAACGCCGCGGGCAGATCGGGCGTGGGCGTGGCGATTTCGGGCGCTGCGTTCATCGCGCAGGCGGCCAGCGCCAGCGGCATCAGCGCAGCCCCGGCCAGCTTGAAGGGGCGCATCGCCTCAGCCCTCCGTCTTGGCAGGCGCACCCGCCTTGGCCGGGATGAAGGCATCGATCTGCTGGCCGACGCGGAAGGCGTCAGACGGGGGCAGGGCATAGATCAGCTGGAGCACGCGCACATCGACCCGTTCGGCCGCGCTGTTGGTCAGCGAACGCTTGGGCACCACCTGCGGTTCGGCGCGCACGAAGGTGGCCTTGACGTGGAGTTCGGCGGCCCCGCGTGGGGAAATCACGGCAGCCTCGCCCATCGCAACGCGGCTCACTTCGTTCTCGTCAATATCGACGCGCACGTGGAGCGGGTTGGTCTCGCCCATCTGGATAAAGGGCTGGCTGCTGCCACCCTGCGTGGCGACGAATTCGCCGCTGCGGATGTTCACGGCAAGGATTTCGCCCGCGATCGGCGCACGGATCACCAGCCGTTCGATCTCGGTGCGCGCTGCAGCGGCAGATGCCTGCGCCGAGGCCAGCCGCGCACGGGCAAGATTGAGGCGGCTGGTGGCAGCGGCTTCCTCGCCCTCGGCGCGGATCACTTCGGCGCGGCTGACCGCGGCAGGATCGGCAAGGCCGCGATAGAGCGCCAGTTGCTGGCGTGCGGTTGACTGGGCAGCGGCGGCCTCGGCAATGGCGGCGCGGGCCTCTCCGATCGCGGCGGTCGCCTGATCGAGCTGTGCGCGGGCGGCGCGGGCATCGACGGTGAACAGCACATCGCCCTTGGCCACGCGGGCACCGGGGCGCACCCGCACGGCAGGGACCAGCCCCCACAGGGCCGAGCCGATGTCGATGATCTCGCTCGCCGG
>JAGKSZ010000191.1 GCA_018991295.1 Porphyrobacter sp.
CAAGCTGATCGAGGGCGCGCTGGTTGCGGGCTATGCGATGCGTGCGCGCGCGGCCTATATCTACATCCGCGGCGAATATATCCGCGAGGCCGAGACGCTGCAGCGCGCCATCGAGGAAGCCTATGAGGCGGGCCTGATCGGCAAGAACGCCTGCGGGTCGGGCTACGATTTCGACGTCTTCATGCACCGCGGCGCGGGCGCCTACATCTGCGGCGAAGAGACCGCGATGATCGAGAGCCTCGAAGGCAAGAAGGGCCAGCCGCGCCTCAAGCCTCCGTTCCCGGCAGGCGCGGGCCTCTATGGCTGCCCGACAACGGTCAACAACGTCGAAACCATCGCGGTTGCGCCGACGATCCTGCGCCGCGGCGCGAGCTGGTTCTCAAGCTTCGGGCGCGAGAACAACAAGGGCACCAAGCTCTTCCAGATCAGCGGCCACGTGGAAAAGCCCTGCGTCGTCGAAGAAGCGATGAGCATCAGTTTTGAAGAACTGATCGAAAAGCACTGCGGCGGCATCCGCGGCGGGTGGGACAACCTGCTCGCGGTTATCCCCGGCGGCTCCTCGGTTCCGCTGGTGCCGGCCGCGCAGATCCGCTCTGCGCCGATGGATTTCGACGGGCTGAAGGAATTGGGCTCCGGCCTCGGCACGGCGGCGGTGATCGTCATGGACAAGTCCACCGACATCGTCCGCGCGATCAGCCGGCTCAGCTACTTCTACAAGCACGAAAGCTGCGGCCAGTGCACCCCCTGCCGCGAGGGCACGGGCTGGATGTGGCGCATGATGGAACGCCTGCGCACCGGCGACGCGGCCATCGAGGAAATCGACATGCTGCAGGAAGTCACCAAGCAGGTCGAAGGCCACACCATCTGCGCGCTCGGCGATGCTGCCGCGTGGCCGATCCAGGGCCTGATCCGCCACTTCCGCCCCGAGCTGGAACGCCGGATCGAGGAATACAATGCCAAGTTTTCGGCCGAGGTCAGGGAGGCTGCGGAGTGAGTAGCCAGACGCTCACCTATACCCCCGTTCGCGTGTTCGCCTTGGCCTGCTTTCTGGTCTGGGCGGCGCTTTCGGTGACGATGCTCTATGACATTGCGCAAAAGGGATCGGAGGATTTCTTCGGCTCGGAAATGGTGTTTGCATCGGCCCTCAGTGGTCTGATCGCGGCGGCGGGCGCCTTCGGGGTCTGGACCAGGAGGCCTGTGGGAGCCGCGTTGGTGGTGATTGGCGCGGCGATCAATCATGTCGCCGGCATTTTTTCGGACGGCGTGCGCAGCGATTACAATTGGGCCTTCACCCTTTTGTCGGGCGCTCTGGCCGTGGTTGTTTGTGTGCACAGTTTCCTAGCGGATCAAAGTCATGCCTAAGGTTACCGTAGACGGTCAGGAAATCGAGGTCCCTGCGGGCGCCACTGTGCTTCAGGCGTGCGAGCTGGCGGGCAAGGAAATCCCGCGCTTCTGCTATCACGAGCGCCTCAGCATTGCGGGCAATTGCCGCATGTGTCTGGTCGAGGTGAAGCCCGGGCCGCCCAAGCCGCAGGCCTCCTGCGCGCTGCCGGCTGCCGAGGGTCAGGAAATCCGCACCGACTCCCCCATGGTCAAGAAGGCCCGCGAAGGGGTGATGGAGTTTTTGCTCATCAACCACCCGCTCGATTGCCCGATCTGCGACCAGGGCGGCGAGTGCGATTTGCAGGATCAGGCGGTGGCCTATGGGCGCGGCGGTTCGCGCTATCACGAGAACAAGCGCGCGGTGACCGAGAAGTACATGGGCCCGCTGATCAAGACGATCATGACCCGCTGCATCCACTGCACCCGCTGCGTGCGCTTCTCGGAAGAGATCGCGGGCGTGGACGAAATCGGCGCGCTCTATCGCGGCGAGGACATGCAGATCACGACCTATCTGGAGCAGGCGGCGGCGCACGAGCTTTCGGCCAATGTCATTGACCTGTGCCCGGTGGGTGCTTTGACCTCGCGGCCTTACGCGTTTGAGGCGCGGCCGTGGGAGCTGAAGAAGACCCTTAGCATCGACGTGTCGGACGCGGTGGGGGCGAATATCACGCTTCATTCCAAGGGCCGCGAAGTCATGCGCGCACTCCCGCGCGTCAATGACGACGTCAACGAGGAGTGGCTCTCGGATAAGGGCCGCTATCAGGTCGACGGGTTGACCAAGCGCCGCCTCGACCGCGTGTGGGTGCGCCGCGATGGCCGCTTGCAGCCTGCCGATTGGACCGAGGCTTTCGGGATGATCGCGGGCGCTCTCGAAGGCGACAAGGGCAGCATCGCAGCGGTCGCGGGCGATCTGCTCGATGCCGAGACGATGTTTGCCGCCAAGGCGCTGGTCAATGCCTGCGGCTCGCAACTGACCGAAGCGCGCCAGACCGGCATGACCTATGACGTGTCGAACCTTGCGGCGGTGAACTTCAACTCGGGCCTGGCCGGTATCGAGACCGCAGACGCGATCCTGATTGTCGGCAGCAATGTCCGCTGGGAAGCCGCGCTGCTCAACGTCCGCTTGCGCAAGGCGGTAAAGGCGGGGGCCAAGGTCTTCATCATCGGCCCCGAGTGGGATCCGACCTATCCGGCGACCTTCCTCGGCTCCGATCTCAAGCTGCTGAACCGCGTGCCCAAGGAATTGGGTGACGTCATGAAGTCGGCCCAGCGTCCGGCGGTGATTGTGGGCGCGGCAGCACTGGCCAAGGGTGCGCTTCCGGCGGCGCTCAAGCTGGTCGACAAGTTTGGCCTCGTGAAGGATGGCTGGAACGGCTTCAACGTGCTGCACATTTCGGCGGCGCGCATGGGCTCGCTTATGCTGGGCTTCACGCTGCCGGGCGGGATGGGCGACATCGCCGCCGCTGCGCCTAAGGTGCTGCTCAGCCTTGGCGCGGACGAGATGGATTATGCGCCCTACGCGGGCAGCCTCAAGGTCTATATCGGCCACCACGGCGACAAGGGCGCGCATCACGCCGACATCATTCTGCCGGGCGCTTCCTATGCCGAGAAGGACGGGACCTACGTCAACGCCGAAGGCCGGGTGCAGTTCGCCGAGAAGGCGGTTTTCGCCCCCGGCGACGCGCGTGAAGACTGGACGATCCTGCGCGCGCTGGCCGATGCGCTGGGCGTGACGGTCGGCTTCGACAGCTTCGACCAGCTTCAGGCCGCGATGATCGCTGCCGTGCCCGCACTGGGAGAAGAGAGCCTCGCCGATTACGGCGCGCTCCCCAAGGCGGACAGCAGCGCCAAGTTCGAGGGCGAGCTTGCGGGCTACCCGATCAAGGACTTCTACCTCACCAACCCCATCGCCCGCGCCAGCGAGGTGATGCAGCGCTGCTCGGACGAGCTGCTCCACGGGGCAGATGTGAAGGAGGCTGCGGAATGATCCAGCTTCCCGATGCCCTGCGCAGGTTGCCCTTCGTTTTTTACGCACTCGCAGCGATCCTGTTCGTCTGGAATCTGGGCAACCAGTGGGTCGTGATGAGCGCGATGACATCCATGTCGGACGTTTCGCTCGATGGTCTGGTGACAGGATCGCAAAAGTCGGCAGCGCTCTACCGGGCCGTGATCGAGGCGGCCTACATGGTGGCCAACGGCGCAATGCTCCACGCTCTCATTGCCATATTCGACAAGCTGAAAGGCACGGGCGAATGACCGCCTTCTTCCAATCCCTCGGCCTGCCTTACGAATGGGCCTGGACCGTCGCGACGCTCGCCGCGATCCTGATTGTCTCGCTACTCGTCATGTTCAGCGTCGCCATGGTGATCTATGTCGACCGCAAGGTGCTGGGCGCGATCATGATGCGGCGGGGGCCCAATGTGGTCGGGCCTTTCGGGCTGCTGCAGAGCTTCGCGGATGGCCTCAAGGTCTTCCTGCAGGAAACCATCATTCCGAGCGCCGCGAACAAGGGCATCTTCCTGATCGCGCCGATTATCACCTTCACCGTCGCGCTCGCGGCGTGGGCGGTGATCCCGTTCGATGCGGGCGTGGTGATTTCGGACATCAATGTGGGCCTCCTCTACATCCTCGCGATCTCCTCGATGGGGGTTTACGGCGTGGTGATGAGCGGGTGGGCGTCGAACTCCAAATACCCGTTCTTCTCAGCGATGCGTGCCTCGGCGCAAATGATCTCCTACGAGGTCTCGATCGGTTTCGTGCTGGTCTGCGTCGTGCTGTTTGCGGGCACCTTCAACATCAGCGGCATCGTCAACGCGCAGCAGGGCTTCGGGCTCGGCATCATCAACGCCTATGCGGTCCACCCGCTGCTCTTCCCGATGTGGGTGGTGTTCTTCATCTCGGCGCTCGCCGAGACGGCGCGCGCGCCCTTCGACCTGACCGAAGCCGAGAGCGAGCTCGTCGCGGGCTACCAGACCGAATATTCCTCGATGAGCTTCGCGCTGTTCTGGCTCGGCGAATACGCAAACATCCTGCTGATGTGCTCGCTGAACACGCTGCTGTTCTGGGGTGGGTGGCTGCCGCCGCTCGACATTCCGGTGCTTTACATGGTGCCGGGGATCATCTGGTTCCTGCTGAAGACCTTCGTGTTCTTCTTCATGTTCAGCTGGATCTGGGCGACCGTGCCGCGTTACCGCTACGACCAGCTGATGCGCCTCGGGTGGAAGGTGTTCCTGCCGATGAGCCTGGTGTTCGTCGCGGTGACCAGCGGCTACCTGATGGCGATGGGGCATTTCGGATGATCGGCTTGGCTTTGATGGCGCAGGCGATGGTCGAGACGCTCGACACGCGGCCGCAGCCGGAAATCCCGGCGACGGCGTTCGCCTGCAGCCTTGCGCGCGCGAGTGCCGATGGATTGGCGACGGAAAGCTTTGACTTGCGGGGTCTCATTCCTGTCGCGCCCAAGGGGCATTTGCCCAATGCCAGCTTCACGATGGCGCTGGACAGCGCAACCGGAAGCCCGCTCGCCGGGCGCGCATCGGTCACCCCGAGCAGCGCGGGCGATTGGTTCCGCGATTACCAGATCTCGCGCCGCGTTGGCTCCGCGCTTTACATCATCAATCTGAAATTGCGCCGCGAAGGCCAATCGGTGGCCCACGTCACAGTCTATGACGACAGCTGGAACGCCGGGCGCAATGGCCAGTCGTTCGAGCCCTTTCGTTACGACGCTGCCGGGCTGTGCAAGGCCGACTTTTCGCCGAAAGTGCAGGGATCATGACCACCGTCTCCCACCTCATCAAGAGCTTCACCCTCTGGGAATTCCTCAAGGCGCACGCCTTGACGCTGAAGTATTTCTTCAAGCCCAAGGTGACGATCAACTACCCCTTCGAGAAGGCTCCGCTCAGCCCCCGCTTCCGCGGCGAGCACGCTTTGCGGCGCTATCCCAACGGCGAGGAACGCTGCATCGCGTGCAAGCTGTGCGAGGCCGTGTGCCCCGCGCAGGCGATCACCATCGAGAGCGAACCGCGTGAAGACGGCAGCCGCCGCACCACCCGCTACGATATCGACATGACCAAGTGCATCTTCTGCGGCTTCTGCCAGGAAGCCTGCCCGGTAGATGCCATCGTGGAAGGCCCGAACTTCGAATATTCGACCGAAACCCGCGAGGAGCTGCTTTACGACAAGGCCAAGCTGCTTGCGAATGGTGACAAATGGGAAAGGGCCATCGCGGCCAACCTTGAAGCCGACGCACCCTATCGCTAGGGCGCGCCGAACATAACACAATGCGTGCAAGGGGCGGGCGGACGACCGGCTCTTGTATGGAGACTATGGGATCAATCTGGACGGTTTTGTGCTTGGCCCCGGGATGGGGGCAGGGCGCAGGACACGGGGATCATCATGATACAGGCCATCGCCTTCTATTTCTTCGCGACCATCGTCGTCGCCAGCGCTGTCATGGTCGTGATGGCGAGGAACCCCGTGCACTCGGTGCTGTGGTTGATCCTCGCCTTCTTTAACGCTGCCGGCCTGATGGTGCTGCTGGGTGCCGAGTTCATCGCGATGCTGCTGGTGATTGTCTATGTGGGCGCGGTCGCGGTGCTGTTCCTGTTTGTCGTCATGATGCTCGACATCGATTTTGCCGCGATGCGGGCAGGCTTCAGCCGCAATGCGCCGCTGGGGCTGTTGATTGCGGCGGTGCTGCTGGCCGAGCTGCTGCTGGCGGTGGGGGCCTATAACGCGGGCGGCCTGTCGCTTGGCACGGCTGACGGCAGCGCCGTGCAGGCCGCTGATACCAGCAACATCGAGGCCCTGGGCGCGCTTCTTTATGGCCGCTACATCGTGCTCTTCGAGATTGCGGGGATCATTCTGCTGGTCGCCATGATCGGCGCGATCGTGCTGACTTTCCAGCCGCCCAAGCCCGGTGCGCGTGCACGGCAGGACGTGGGTAAGCAGATCCGCCGCCGTCCGGAAGATGCAACCGTCATGAAGAGCCCCGAAGTGGGCCAGGGGATCGAGCTGTGATCGGGATCGAACATTACCTCACCGTAGGCGCGATCCTGTTCGTGCTGGGCGTGCTGGGGATCTTCCTCAACCGCAAGAACGTGATCGTCATCCTGATGGCGGTCGAACTGATCCTCTTGGCGGTGAACCTCAACCTCGTCGCTTTCAGCGCCTTTCTTCAGGACCTGACAGGGCAGGTTTTTGCCATGCTGGTGCTGACTGTGGCAGCGGCTGAGGCTGCCATCGGCCTTGCGATCCTCGTTATCTATTTCCGTACCCGCGGCTCCATCGCGGTTGACGATATCAACCGGATGAAGGGGTAACGCCGCGTGTCCACGCAAATCCTCATCATCGTCTTTGCGCCGCTGGTTGCTGCTCTGATCGCAGGGCTTGGCAACCGCATGATCGGCAATGTTGCCGCCAAGAGCGTGACGACCGCCGGGCTGTTCATCGCGGCGGGCCTCAGTTGGCCGATCTTCCTCGGCTTCCTTAGCGGGACCGCCACGGCGGAAGTCGTTCCGGTTCTCAAGTGGGTGCAATCGGGCACGTTGACCTTCGATTGGGCGCTGCGCGTCGACACCATGACTGCGATCATGCTGGTGGTGATCAACTCGGTCTCGGCGCTCGTGCACCTCTATTCGTGGGGCTACATGGACGAAGACCCGGATCAGCCGCGCTTCTTCGCTTACCTGTCGCTGTTCACCTTCGCGATGCTGATGCTGGTGACGGCTGATAACCTCGTCCAGATGTTCTTCGGATGGGAAGGGGTGGGCCTTGCCTCGTACCTGTTGATCGGGTTCTGGTTCCGTAAGCCGTCCGCCGGTGCCGCCGCGATCAAGGCTTTCGTGGTCAATCGCGTGGGTGACTTGGGCTTCATGCTCGGCATCTTTGGCACCTATCTGGTGTTCCAGACCACCTCGATCACCGAGATCCTTGCTGCGGCCCCAGCGATGAGCGGGTCGACCATCACCTTCGTTGGCATGCGCCTCTATACGATGGATATCCTGTGCATCCTCCTGTTCATCGGGGCGATGGGCAAGAGCGCGCAGCTCGGCCTGCACACCTGGCTGCCCGACGCGATGGAGGGGCCGACGCCCGTCTCCGCACTGATCCACGCCGCGACCATGGTGACG
>JAGKSZ010000192.1 GCA_018991295.1 Porphyrobacter sp.
GCCGGATAGACGTTCTCGCCGCCCGAGATGATCATGTCCTTGATCCGGTCCTGAATGTAGACATAGCCATCATCGTCCATCACGCCGGCATCGCCTGTGTGCAGCCAGCCGTCCGGATCAATGGTCTTGGCGGTCGCTTCGGGCAGTTTCCAATAGCCCGGCGTGTTGGTGGGAGACAGGATGCACACCTCCCCGATCTCGCCGCGTGGCACTTCGCGGTTGTCGGGCCCGCGCACCTCGATCTCCACCGCCGGACAGGCCTTGCCCGCCGAACGCATCCGCTGGTTGCCTTCCAGGCTGTGATCCTCGGGGGGAAGGATCGAGATTGTGCCTGAAGTCTCGGTCATGCCGTAGGCTTGCAGGAATTTGGTGGTGGGCATGGTGCGCACCGCTTCCTTCAGCAATTCCAGCGGCATCGGCGCTGCGCCATACATCAGGTATTTGAGATTGCTGAAATCCGTGTCCACGGCGCGCGGGTGCTGCACCACCATCTGGAGCGCGGCGGGCACGATGAACATGTGCGTTGCCCCCGCCTCGATCGCCTCCAGCACGCCGACAGGGGAGAATTCCGCCTGAACAAGGCTGCGCACGCCATTGGCAACCGCGATATTCACCAGCCCCGTCCCGCCGATGTGCGCGCAAGGCATGGCCACCAGCATGCAATCGTCCGGTTCGTAGAACTGCCAATCGAGCCCGGCTTCCATGCCCGCATTGCGCAGGCCCAGAAGGTTGGTGTTGGTCAACTGTGCGCCCTTGGGATTGCCGGTGGTGCCCGAGGTATAGCAGATCATGCACGGATCGGTTTCGGGGCCGGTAACCCACTCGAAATCGCCATCCTCGGCGCCGATCCAGTCCTCGAATGCCGGAGCGTGTGCGCCGCTGTCATAGCAGATGTAGTGCTCGACCGTTGGCCAGCGGCTCTTCATCCGGTCGACGATCGGCTGGAAGGCGGCGTCATAACACAGCACCCGGTCTTCGGCGTGGTTGACGATATATTCGAGCTGATCGTCGAACAGGCGCGGGTTCACGGTGTGCAGCACCCCGCCCATGCCCGCCACGCCATACCAGCTGACGAGGTGGCGCGCATGGTTCATCGCAAGGCTCGCGACCTTGTCGCCGGGCTTCAGCCCAAGCCGCTGCAAGGCCTGCGCCATCTTGAGCGCATCGCGGCGGATACCCGCCCAGTTGGTGCGGGTCTCGCTGCCATCAGCCCAGCGGCTGACGATCTCCCGCGTCGGCGCCTCGCGCGCGG
>JAGKSZ010000193.1 GCA_018991295.1 Porphyrobacter sp.
CCGGTGGTGCCGCTGGTGTAGAGTTGCAGCACCGGATCATGCGGCCCCGGCGCGGTATAGTCGGCAGGCGCGAACCCGGCGGCGGCCGTGCGGGCAGCCTCGGCCTCGATCACTTCGGGGTTGGCCGGGACGTCGCCTGCCACCTTGTGCGCCGTCTCGACGAATTCGGCATCGGCAAACAGCAGCTTGGCCTCGGTATCGCCGAGGATATAGGCGATCTCGCGCGGGGCGAGGCGCCAGCCGATCGGCACCATAACCGCCCCCATGCGGGCGGCCGCAATGTACAGCAGGAAGTAGATATCGCGGTTCTTGCCCAGCCACGCCACCCGGTCGCCCTTGTCGATCCCGCGTGCCTGCATCAGCGCGATCAGCTGGCGGGTGAGCAGGTCCGCCTCGGCATAGCTCGTCACCCGCCCGTCCTGATCAAAGGCGCAGCCCTCGGGGCGCTCCTTCGCCCAGAAATGCATGATGTCATCGAAGGTCTGGAATGCGTGATAGGCATTGCGTGCCATGGCCGTGCTCTCTCCCAAAAGCGATTTGGGCAGGAGTAAAGCGCAAGGCCCGGCGCGGGTCCAGCAGCGTTTTAGCGGAACCGCCCCTGCCGCCGCGCCGCAGGCTCACGCACGAGCAGCCACAGCCCAAGGCCAAGCGGCCCTGCCATCAGGGTCGCAAACAGGATCGGGGCCTGCATCAGCCGCGATATGCCCTTGGCATCGCCATCACGCGCAATCCAAAGGCCGACAAACAGATCGAAGGCGAGATAATGCGTCCAGCCGATGGTAACGCCTGCATCCGGGGCAAAGATGGCGCGGATACCGGGAATGGTGGTGAAATCCGCCCCGCCGCTGCCGGGATTGGGGATCAGGCCGCTCACCACGCCGATCAGGCTGATCCCATAAACGGCGCACAGCAGGCCCACACCCAGATACAGGATCGCCGCCAGCAGCGCCGGCCAGCGCGGGAGCGCGATCAGCGCGGCCCAGGCGGCAAGCGCCAGCAGGTTGACGGCGCTGAAGACCGCGGCCCAGCCCATCATTCCGCCTCCCCGCCCGCGGCAACCTTGCGCCATTCGCGCGCGGCCCGGCGCATCGCTTCGTTATCGTGGGTGAAGCGCCCGCCCGCCCGGCGCAGCGCAAGGCCGAGGGCCGCTTCGGCCACCAACCCTGCATCAATCGAGCGATATTGCGCCCACTTGCCCGAAAGCAGCGGATCGATCAGCGGCGCAGCAATCAGTGCGGCGCGTTCAGCCAAGCGCAGATCGCCAGCGCGTTCGCCGCGCAGCAGGCCGGGGTGGAGAATATCGAGCCGCTTGAACCCGATGCGGGTCAGCGCCTCCTCGGTTTCGCCCTTCACGCGCATGTAAAGCGCCTTGGCGCGCTTGTCGGCTCCGGCGGCGCTGACCACGACCATATTGGGCACGCCAGCGCGCTTGGCGGCCTCGGCGGTGGCAAGCACCAGATCCTGGTCGACACTGCGGAACGCGGCTTCATCGCGCCCGGCCTTCTTCCAGGTGGTACCCAGCGCACAGATCAACGCGCGCGGGCGCACCGCATCCAGCACCTCGCCCCACTTGTCCGGCTCGGCCACGAACATTTCCATGCGCGCACCCGGCGGCAGCGGGGCCTCGCGCCGGGCGATGCCGACTATGCGCACATCATCGCCCGCGCTCGCAATCTCGATCACGCGGCGGCCGACCAGGCCCGTGGCTCCCACCAGTGCCACGCGCACCGGGCCGGTGATGCGCGGCTCATACATTGATCAGCCCCTCCGGTGCGCAACCATAGATCCGGCCCACGGCCTGCATTGCAAAACGATCGCTCATGCCCGCGATGAAATCGGCGATCACCCGTGACCGTTCCGGATCGTGCGAAGGCAGGCGCGCCAGCCAATCGTCAGGCATCAGGGTCGCATCCTGCGCGTAGGCCGCAAACAGCCGCGCCACCACATCGCGGGCCTTTTCCGCCGCAGAAATCTGTTCGGGGTGGTAATAGAGGCGTTCGTACATGAAGCTTTTGAGCCGCCTCTCCTGCGCTGCCATCGCGGGGGAAAAGCCAGCCAGCTGCCGCCCTGCCCCGCGCACTTCGGCCACCGATCCGCACCCGCGCGCCTCGGCGGCGGTATGGGCGATCACATCGTTCACCATCATCCCGATCTGATCGCGTATCATCTCACGCAGCAGACGCTCTCGCGGGGCATGGGGAAAGCGTTTTTCGACCGTCCGCCACTGGTCTGCGAGGAAATCCAGCGTCAGCAGGTCATCAAGGCTGAGGAAGCCTGCGCGAAGGCCATCATCGATATCGTGATTGTCATAGGCGATATCGTCAGCCACCGCAGCGACCTGCGCTTCGAGGCTGGGCCAGCTGTCCAGTTCCAGCGGGAAGGCCGCGTCCAGTTCGGCCAGCGCCCAGTTCGGCGCGGCAACAGGACCATTATGCTTGGCAAGGCCTTCAAGCAGATCCCACGTCAGGTTCAGACCGTCGTGCTCCGGATAGGGGCATTCGATCCGCATCACCGTGCGCAGCGCCTGTGCATTGTGGCAAAAGCCGCCGTGCCGCTCCATCGCATCGCTGAGTGCCGCCTCGCCCGCATGGCCGAACGGCGGGTGGCCCAGATCATGGGCAAGGCACAGCGCCTCGGTCAGGTCCTCGTCCAGCCCCAGCGCACGGGCGATCACGCGTCCGATCTGCGCGACTTCAAGGCTGTGGGTGAGACGGGTGCGATAATGATCGCCATCGGGTGCGATGAACACCTGCGTCTTGGATTTGAGGCGCCGGAAGCTCATCGAATGGACGATGCGATCCCGATCGCGCTGGAAGGCGCTGCGCGGCCCGCGTTGTTCGCCGCCCGATGCGCGCGCGAATTCGCGGCGCGGGGCTGCGGCAGGATCGGCGGCAAAGGGAGCGCGGGCGCAGGTCATCACGGCTGTGGGCGTTAGGCGAGCGCGCCGGTCTTCTCAACCGGAACGGGGCAGGAACAGCAGCGAAAGGGGGAGGAATTATGGGGCCGCTTCCCGGTGATTGGGGGGGAGGGAAGCAGCCCCAAGGGCCTGCGGTGCGACCCGAAGACCCGGATGATGCCAAAGCGTTTCCGCGACAAAATCCTCAGTCCAGATAGTTGCAAGAGCTTGCAGTTGCACCCCATGCAACGCGCCCTTACGACAAAGCGAGGCTGGCAAACGACAGGCCGAGATTTAGTGCCCGGTTTCCTCCCCAAGGATCCAGTCGGCAGCTGCCTCGCAGTGGATGCGGGTGCTGTCGAAGATCGGCAGGACATTGGCATCGATATCGACCACCAGATCAAGCTCGGTGCAGGCCAGAATGATGGCTTCGGCCCCGTCCTGCGCATTATTGGTGATGATCGTCTTCATGGTCCGCTCCGCCTCGCGGGTGACCTTGCCGACCATCAGTTCGTCATAAATGATCCGGTCGAGCATTTCGACGGTATCAAGATTGGGCGGCAGCAGATCGATCCCGTGGGCGACCAGCCGCTTGCGATAGAAGCTTTCGGTCATGACATTGCGGGTGCCCAGCAGCGCGGCGCTGGTCTTGCCGGCGCGCTTCATCGCAAGGCCGATATATTCTGCAATGTGCAGGATCGGGATGTTCACGGCTGATGCGACATCATCATAAAGCCGGTGCATCGAATTGGCGCCGATGATCAGCGCCTGCGCGCCCGCTCCCTCCAGCCGCTTCGCGCTTTCGGTCAGCACGCTGGCGGCGCGCTGCCAATCATGTTCGGCCGTAAGCGCGTGGAGCTGGCAGAAATCGAGGCTTTCGATCAGCAGCGGGGCGCTGGCCATGGGGGCGCTGCGCTTCTGGACGATGCGGTTGATGGTCTCGTAATAGGTAGCGGTCGACACCCAGCTCATGCCGCCGATAATCCCGAGTTTGCGCAAGACGGGTGACCCTTTCTCTCGATGTGACTGTCACTTGGGCTCTAGGGCGCAAGGCTTGCCCGCGTCCAGTGGTCACGTGGCCGGAGGCCGGGCTATTGCCGGTTTGGCAGCTGGGCGTGCCCGGCCAGCCACGCTTCGAGATCGGCCAGCGTCTGCGCCGGCGCCTCCTCGTGCGGCAGATGGCCGATGCCCGGATAGGTGCGTAAGGTGTTGTCGGGCAGGGTTTTCGCCAGCCAACGCCCGGCTTCCACCGGTATCAGGCGATCCTCCTCGCCCCACAGGATCAAGGTCGGGGTGGCCACCTTGGCGATGTCAGCGGCGGCGAGCGGATCATAGGGCAGGCTGAAGCGCGCCAGTGTGGCCCGGCGATTGCCGGGATAGCGCAGCAATTCCCAGTAACGGTCCACCGCCGCCTCGCTCGCCACCGCCTTGACCGAGACCGATTGTTCAAGGCTCTGCGCAATCAGACTGCGCGGGGTGATCTGTTCCGCGATCAGATTGACCCCCGGCATCCGGGCGATGGTGAAGCCGATATTGCCCGCATCCTTCTTCTTGGCGTCATTGTCCTTGGGCTTGCCAAGGTTGAGCATCGGCCCGCCGCTGCCATCGACCAGCACAAGGCCGCCGAGGCGCTCGGGATGGGCGATGGCATAGGCCAGCGCGTGCTTGCCCCCCATCGAATTGCCGCCGAGGATAAAGGTAGGAAGACCCAGCGCATCGGCCACCTCGCCAATATCGGCCACGAAATTGGCGGTGGTGTAATCCCCCTTGGGGTCAGGGCCAGTGAGGCCGTGGCCGACCTGATCG
>JAGKSZ010000194.1 GCA_018991295.1 Porphyrobacter sp.
GAGCTTGTTGGGATCGCCCACCATGTCCGCGATCAGCTGGTCCCATTCGGCGCGCACGGGCGATACGTCGATTGCATCCAGCGCCGCGTAATCGGTGGTATAGAACCGCGGGGTCAGCATCGTGTCCTGCGTCGCGATTGCCATCGCCTCTTCGCTGGTCATCGGCTTGTAGGCGTTCATTTGATCCTCCCAGCATTGAAGCTGACTTCATAGAGTTCGGCCAGATCGAAATAGGCCGCGAGCCGGGTGAGAGCGCGGGCCAGCGGGCTGGCGCGGGTCACGGTGGCGCGGCGTTCGAACACCTGACGGGTGCCGAAGGGTATCTGGATCGGTGCGCCGTGGACGCGCACCTTGTCGCCCGGTTCGATGGCGATATCGTCTGCCAGTTCGACATGGGCGTGGAAGTGTTCCGAGCTCTGCTCGACGGTGATCGTGCAGGGGGTCTCGAAGCTTTCGGCCGAAAGGAATGCCAGCGCCATCAGCGGGCGCCCTCCTTGCGCGGCAAAAGGTCGGCATAAACTGCGCGGTTGGCAGGTCCGAAGGCGCTGACCTCCACTGCCCGCCCGGTGGCCGGATCGGCAAGTGTGAGGTTGCCGTTCTGCCATGCGGTCAGGGTAAAGGGCACCTCGGGGCCAAGCCCGCGGATCCGGCGCTGGTGGACGAGGCTGCGGACCGTGGCGCGGATGAAGCCGCCTTCGCCTTCGCCAAAGCGGGCGAGAACTTCGGCGCTGGCGCCGTCTTCGATCCGCACGGTGCCATCGGGTTCATCGAAGAAACGCAGCGTGCGTTCCTGCGTTGCGGTGATCCCGGCAGCGGCGCGCGCTTCGGAAGGGACCGATTGCTTGGGCAGGAAGCCCATCGTGACCGACGCCGTCAGCACAACCGAAATGGCGACAATCCCGCCCATCAGCATCAGCGGCACTTTGTGGACGGTGATTTCGTCCTTCTCGTATTCCCGAACGATCATGCCGGTGCTCCTTCCAGACCCGGTTCGCTGCGGCGGATAGCCGGAGCAAGACGCGGTGGCACGGCAGTGCCTTGCGGAGCGGTCTGACCGCTCGGGCGGGCATCTTCCTTGATCTCGCTCAAATTCTGCTCGATCGCCCCGAAGCGTGCGCGGGTTTCAGCGATGGTCTGCGCGAGCGCGGCCGCATCAGACACGGCGCGCAACATCGGTTGCGGCCTGGCGTAATGCCAGGGGCGCACGTGCGGCCACAGCAGCACGGTGCCAAGCAGGCGATCGCCGGCCAGTTCGAAGGCGATGTCGCCGGAGCCGTGCTTGCCTTGCAAGGCGAGGTGCGCGGCAGTGACCTGCTTCAGCGGAATGTTCACCCGCGTCTCGATCGCGATGCCGATGCGCATGATCAGCCGCGTGTCGGTGAGGATGTACAGCGTGCTGCGCGCGCTCGCCCAGGCAAGCACGTAAAGGATTGCGACCAGCGCCGCCCCCAGCACGCCCGCAACGATCGCCGCATCGGGCTTGTCCAGCACCAGCGCAACCACCACCAGCCCGGCCATGTAAGCGCCAAGCGTGTGGGCGTGGAATGCCGAACGAGCCAGCAGCCCAAGCTGCGGTCGGCCCTTCCACAGCACCTGTTCGTCAGGCTGCGGCGTGCCCATGCGGTCACCGAAGGCCTTGGGGCCCTCATTCTCAAGCGCGGCGTGATCGTACCCCGGAGACAGCGGCGTTGCCGCCGCTGCCTCCTGGCCCGTCATGTCCGCATGATGGTTCAGATCCATGCTTCCGACCTTTCCGGCGTGGCATACATGTAGCCCCCGCCGAAGTAGGCCTGGATGCGGTCTTCTTCGTAGCGGGTGATGACCCCGGCCGTTTCGAGCGCGGGCACGTTATCGAACTGTGCAGCCGTGATCGCGTCGATCTCGACATATTCGGGTTCGTCGTTGGTGGTCGGCAGGATCTTGCCCAGTAGGCTGTTGCCGTGGACCACCGCAACCATCATCGGGGCGAGTACCTTCTTGCCGCTGGTGGTCTCGACTTCGAGATAGCGGATCATGTGTTCGGCCTGATCGACCCAGATATCGCTGACCTTGCCGACCGAAGCACCGTCGGCTGCCACCACGTTCCAGCCGATCAGCTGGGGATCATGCGGCGAGACGACCAGTTCGTGGCTCTGGGCGATGGGCACGATGCGCGGGCGACCATCGAAGGTGAGATCGGGGTACTTGGCGCGGTTCGCCCAGGCGGCCGGACCCATGCCGTCAACCATGGCATCGCCGGTCGGCACAAAGGGCGCTCCGGCAGCCCGGAAGGACTGCACCGCAGGCACGTTGATGTCATCGCGGGCGACATCTTCGGGCACATAGGTGCCGCGGCCGTTGGGCAGCTGGAAGGACTTCTTTTCACCATCGAAAAGGCTGCCGGGCAGGACCTTGCCGGTTTCCTCTTCCTCAAGCGGATAGCCTTCACGGCGGCTTTCCTTGTTGAGGTAGAAGACCAGTGCGACAAAGAAGCCGAAGAACAGCAGGAAAGCGAGTTCGGCAGCATCAAATGAGCCGACGATATAGGCAGCGTTCATTTCACATTCCTCTCATGGAATAATCCGGCAGAGGCGATGCCGGGGCAATGGGACGGGACAGTTGGGCACGGGTAATCATGTCGGAAACTCGGTAAGGCCGAAGGGGCGGGCGTTGGGACTGTCCTCACCCGGCTCCAGGCGATTGCGGTACCCCACGAGGGGTCCGATGGCGGCAAGACCGATCAGCAGCAGCGCGATCTCGAAAATGTAGACGGCGCCATAGCCGGTTGCGCGCATCGCCATGCTGGCGGTGGGCGCATCGCTTTGCACCAGCAGGGCGATACCGTCGCGCAGCAGGCCGCCAAGCGCGATACCGAGCCCGGCGCACGTCGCCTGCACGGCGCCCCATGCCCCCAGTGCGAGCCCGGCACCTTCGCCTTCGGCAAGGTTCATCGCTTCCATCAGCGTGCCGACCGAAAACAGCCCCAGCCCAAGGCCAATGCCCAGCGCGCCTGCATAAAGCATCAGCGGTGACGAAAACGGCCCTGCAAACAGCACCAGCAGAAAGGCATTGATCCCGATCACCATGCCTGCACCTGCAAGCCGCAGCGGATCCCAGCCGCGCGCCAGCGCCGCGCCCGATGCGGTAAACCCGATCAGCGAGCCAAAGGCCCAGGCTCCCGTCAGGCCTGTCGTGGCACCGACCGAAAGCCTGAGGATTTCGCCGCCATAAGGCTCCAGCAGTGCATCCTGCATCGCAAAGCCCGCCGCCCCGATCCCGATCGCTGTCAGCAAACGGGCATTGCGCCCGTCCCGCACGAAACCGCGCCACAGCGCCGAGAACGTCGGCGCATCGGGCTCCGGCCCTTTGGTGACAGCCGGATTGCGCGCCTCCTGCTTCCAGATCGCGGCAGTGTTGAGGATTACCGTCAGCACCGCGCAGCCCTGAATGACCTGCACCAGCTTGGTCGAGGAGAAGTCTGCAAGGATGCCGCCGATCACAAAGGCGGCAAACATCATGCCGATCAGCAGTGTCACGTAATGCAGCGCCACAGCGCGCGGACGCTTGTCGCGCGGAGCAAGGTCGGTAACCAGCGCAAGGCCGGCGGTCTGGGTCATGTGAAAGCCGGTGCCGGTCAGCAGGAACGCAACTGCGCCCGCAACCAGCCCAAGGGTAAAGCGGCCCTCGACATCAAGCAGCAGCAGCGCAAAGGGCATGATCGCAAGTCCGCCGAATTGCAGCATCGTGCCAAACCAGATGTATGGCACGCGCCGCCAGCCGAGTACCGATCGGTGTGTATCGGACTTGTGGCCCATCAGCGCGCGGAACGGCGCCGCCAGCAGCGGCACCGCGATCAGCAGCGCGACAAGCCAGGTGGGCGTGCCCAGTTCAACCACCATCACCCGGTTCAGCGTGCCATTGAGCAGCACTGTGGCCATGCCCACGCTTACCTGAAACAGCGACAGGCGCAGCAGGCGCGCCAAAGGCAGATCATCGCTCGCCGCATCCGCAAAGGGCAGCAGCCGGAACAGCAGTTCGGCAAAGCTTTGCGCAGGTTGGGGGCGAGCGGGACGGTTCATCCGTGCCGAACCAGTTCAAGTGCCTGCGAGGTATAGAACCCCGACTGGATGCGCTGTGTGCGGCCGATGCTCCAGCCCTTGAGGCGGGCGAGGCGTTCACGCAGGTCACCCTCGGCCACTGGCACGATGGCAGGGCTGCGGTCGGACTTGGGGAAGACCTTGCCGATATTGTGCATCGCGCTCAGCAAGGTGGTGCGCGGCGCGAAGGTGAACAGGATCGAATGGGTTGTCCGGCTTGCCAGCTTTGCAAGGGCAGCAACCAGATCCTCGGGCTCGTAGTGGATCAGCGAATCCATCGCCACCACGTGTGCAAAGGTGCCAAGCTCAGGATCGAGCATGTCGCCCGAACGCCAATGAATGCGTCCGTGGCCGATAAAGGACGGCGTGCGTTCGCGTGCAACGTCCACAAGGCCCGCGGCAACATCGATCCCGGTCACTTCCGCACCGCGGCAGGCTGCTGCCACTGCCAGCGATCCGGTGCCGCAGCCCGCATCGAGGATTTGGGTGCGCCTGAGATCGGTCGGAAGCCAATCGAGCAAGGTTGCCCGCATCGCATCGCGCCCGGCGCGCACTGTCGCACGGATGCCGGACACCTTTGCGTCCGAGGTGAGATCGATCCACGCCTGACGCGCGGTGCTGTCGAAATAGGTCGCCAGCGCCTCGCGGCGGTCGTCATATTCGGATGGGTTGCGGCTCGCCATTACTCGAACCCCAGGAAATCGAAGATGTCGCGGTCCTTCATCGCCTGTGCCGATGATGGCTCAACGCCGGCCCACAGCATCGCGGCAAGGCGCAGATATTCGTTCTGTGCGGCGACCACCTCGGGATCATCGCCCATCTCGAACAAGGTGCACTTCTTGAGGCGCGAGCGGCGGATCGCATCGACATCGCGGAAGTGGGCGAGGCGCTGCATCCCGATCTGGTCGCAGAACCGGTCAATTTCGTCGGTCTCGCGGCTGCGGTTGGCGACCACGCCGGCAAGGCGCACGTCGTAATTCTTGGATTTTGCCCCGATGGCAGCGACAATCCGGTTCATGGCGAAGATGGAATCGAAGTCGTTCGCCGCAACCACGATTGCGCGTTCGGCGTGCTGCAAGGGCGCAGCAAAGCCTCCGCACACCACATCGCCCAAAACATCGAAGATCACCACATCGGTTTCTTCAAGAAGGTGGTGCTGTTTCAGCAGCTTGACTGTCTGACCCACGACATAGCCGCCGCATCCCGTGCCCGCAGGAGGCCCGCCCGCCTCGACGCACATCACGCCGTTATAGCCTTCGAACATGTAATCTTCGGGCCGCAGTTCTTCCGAATGGAACTCGACCGTCTCCAGCACGTCGATCACCGTCGGCATCAGCTTCTTGGTGAGCGTGAAGGTGCTGTCATGCTTGGGATCGCAGCCGATCTGGAGCACACGGTGGCCCAGTTTCGAGAAGGCGGCCGACAGGTTCGAAGACGTGGTCGATTTGCCGATCCCGCCCTTGCCGTAGACCGCAAAGACTTTGGCACCCTTGATCTTGTCAGCCGGGTCAAGCTGCACCTGAACCGAACCATCGCCATCGGGCGGACTGAAGTTCGAGCGGGGGGTGTGCAGGTTCATGGTGGTCTATCCCTTGGTCATTCTGCCGGGAACACGCCTTCCAGGCGGTCCTCCAGCTCGTCATTGGCTTCGCGCAAGGCGGCGAGAGTGGCTTCATCCGGGGCCCACAGGTTGCGGTCGCAGGCTTCAAGCAGCCGCCCGGCGACGCGGCCTGCGCTCTTGGGGTTTAGTTCGGACAGCCGGCGGCGCATGTCGGCATCGAGCACGAAGGTCTCGGAAATCTTCTGGTAGACCCACGGCGCCACCTGCCCGGTGGTGGCAGACCAGCCCAGTGTGCTGGTCACATGGCCTTCGATCTGGCGTACGCCTTCGTAGCCGTGCTGGAGCAGGCCTTCGAACCATTTGGGGTTCAAGGTGCGGGTGCGCGCCTCAAGGTCGATCTGTTCGGCCAGCGTGCGCACCTTGGTGCTGCCGCGGGTCGCATCGAGGATATAGACGGGGGTCTCGGCGCCCTTGGCCCGCGCGACCGAACGGGTCACACCGCCGAGGCCATCGACATATTGATCAACGTCGTTGATGCCCAGTTCGATGCTTTCAAGGTTCTGGTAGGTGAAATCGACCGTTCCCAGCGCGCATTGCAGCAGTTCGCGCTGCTGCACCGGCTTGCCGCTGATGCCGTAGGCAAAGCCCTTGTTGCTTTCAAAGGCGTTGGCGAGTTCATCCGGATCGGCCCAGACACCGCCTTCGATCATCTGGTTGACGTTGGCACCATAGGCACCTTCGGCATTGGAGAAGACGCGCAAGGCGGCGGTTTCGAGATCGCAGCCGTGCTTTTCCATGGCAATCAGCGTGTGCTTGCGGATGAAATTGGCGTCCTCCGGCTCAAGCGCACGGCTCGCGAGCAAGGCCGCTTCAGCCAGCATGCGGGTCTGCATCGGCAGCAGATCGCGGAAGATGCCTGAAAGGGTCATCACCACATCGATGCGCGGACGGCCGAGTTCAGCGAGCGGGATCAACTCTGCGCCTGCCAGGCGGCCATAGGTGTCGCGTCTCGGCCGTGCACCCATCAGGGTCATGGCCTGCGCGATCTGGACGCCTTCGGACTTCATGTTGTCCGTGCCCCACAGCACCATGGCGATGCTTTCAGGGAAAGGCTGGCCGCTCTCGACATGGCGGGAGATCAGGCGTTCGGCCTGTTCGCTGCCCATGCGGCAGGCAAAGGCGGATGGCAGAAGGAAGGGATCGAACCCGTGGATGTTGCGCCCGGTGGGCAGCACATCAGGGTTCACTACCACGTCACCCCCCGGCGCGGGGGCGACATAGCCGCCATCCAATGCGTGGATCAGCGCCCCCATTTCATCCGAGGAATCGAGCAGCGCTGCAAGCCGGGCACGATCAGGGGTGGGGCCATCATGGCTGCCTGCCTCCATCATCGCATCGAGCATGTCTTCGCGTTCTGCGCCTGAAGGATTGCGGCCAAAGACATGCAGGCCGTGCGGGATCAGCGCCTGTTCCATCTCATAGAGCCGCGCGGGCAGTTCCCCGATGTCGGCATATGTGATGTCGAGCGCCTCGCATTGGTCTGCGATCAGTGCGGCAAGATCAGCGCGTTCATCGGCATGATCGGCATCGTCGATGGTGGTGCGCCAGCGCTCGACACTCGCCTTCAGTTCGCTGAGGCCCTTGTAGAGCCCGGCCTGCGCCAGCGGCGGAGTGAGGTAGCTGATCAGCGTCGCCCCCGAGCGGCGCTTGGCCAGCATCCCTTCCGATGGGTTGTTAGCGGCGTAGAGGTAGAAATTGGGCGTGTCGCCGATCAGGCGGTCCGGCCAGCACTTGCCGCTCATGCCCGCCTGCTTGCCCGGCATGAATTCGAGCGCGCCGTGGGTGCCGAAATGCAGCACGGCATGGGCGCCGAAATCCTCGCGGATATAGCGGTAGAACGCGCTGAAGGCGTGGGTCGGGGCGAAGGTGCCCTCGAACAGCAGGCGCATCGGATCGCCTTCGTAGCCGAAGCCGGGCTGAACGCCGACAAAGACGTTCCCGAAATGCGCGCCCTGCACAAGGATCGTTCCACCATCAGACAGCTGCTTGCCCGGTGCAGGGCCCCAGGCAGCTTCGATCTCGGCAAGATGTGG
The DNA here is from genome assembly GCA_018991295.1 of Porphyrobacter sp. Taxonomy (GTDB): domain Bacteria; phylum Pseudomonadota; class Alphaproteobacteria; order Sphingomonadales; family Sphingomonadaceae; genus Erythrobacter. The sequence continues at coordinate 7,731 of JAGKSZ010000194.1, forward strand.
CTCGCGGCGCACATGCTCGTCAGCCGGGATGCGGTGGGCGACATTGGCATCGGTGCCGAAGCGTTCGCGGTTGCCCTCCAGCAGCGCGGTGCGCATCGCATCGAGGCTTTCGGGCAGTTCGACGGTGTAACCTTCAGCCTTCAGCCGCCCAAGAGTGGCATAGAGGCTTTCGTGTACGGCCATGAAGGCGGCCGTGCCCGTCGCCCCGGCGTTGGGTGGGAAATTGAAGACCACAATGGCAAGCTTGCGGCCAGCACGCGCGGCGCGGCGCAGCTGGACCAGCTTCAATGTCTTGGCCGCCAAAGCTTCGGCGCGCTCTGGGCAGGCCTGCATCGGCCGCGCCTTGTGCGATGCGGGCCGACCGCAGCGGCGATCACAGCCCGAGCAACCCTCACCCGATTGCCCAGCCCGTCCGCCAAAAACGTGTGGCACAGTTGACCCGTCAAGCTCGGGCAGGGCGACCATCATGGTGGATTCGAGCGGCAGAAGCCCTTGCGGACGGTGGGCCCAGTCCTCGATCGTCTGGAATTCGATCGCGTGCGCAGCAACATAGGGCAGATCAAGATCGCCCAGAACTTCGCGTGCTGCCTGTGCGTCGGAATAGGCGGGCCCGCCGACAAGGCTGAAGCCGGTCAAATTGACAATGGCGTCAACTGTCGGGCGACCATCGGGGCCGATGAAGAATTTTTCAATGGCAGGTCGCGCATCCAGCCCACTGGCGAACACCGGCACTACCTTGAGACCCGCGCCCTCGAACGCGGCAATCGCACCGTCATAATGCGCGCAGTCACGGCCCAGCAGGTAAGAACGCAGCAGGATAAGGCCTATTGTGCCCTCACGACCCGGTGTGGCCGGAAGCAGGCGCAGGCTCTCGGAAATCCGTTGCTGGGTGGCGGGGTGGTAGACCCCGGTTTCGGGATAGTCGAGCGGTGCTTCGGCCTTGGTGATCCCGCGCCGGTAGAACCGTTCGCCGGCCGCATAGCGATCGATCAGGGCGCGCACCATGGCGACCACGTTTTCGTCAGAGCCGGCCAGCCAGTATTGCAGGGTCAGGAAATAGGCGCGCACATCCTGCGCGGTGCCGGGGATGAAGCGCAGGATCTTGGGCAGGCGGCGCAGCATCTTCATCTGCCCCGCGCCCGAATTGGGCTTGCCGTCCTTGCCCGAAGAACCACGCAGCTTTTTCAGAAGCGCCAGCGGCCCCTTGGCGGGCGCATCCATGCGGTAGCCGCCCATCTTGGTCAGCCGCACCACCTCGCCTGCGCTCATCAGGCAGACCATCGCATCGCAATCCTCGCGCCGAGCCTCAAGCGCGGGGAGCACCATGCGGATGTGATCATCGAGGAACAGCATCGTCGCAATGACGATATCGGCCTGCGCGATAGCGGATTTTACTGCTTCAAGATCGTCGGCATTGCTGCCCCATTCGCTCGCCGCATGGAGCGACAGGTCGATGCCTTCGCGCGCCAGAGCTTCCTCGGCCCGGTCGACCGCACCCTTGAGGTGATTGTCGAGCGTGACGATCACCACCCGGACGGGTGCCCGCGGGTCCACCGAGGAGGCCGAGGCGACACTACCGTGCATAATGCGCTTTGGCGTCGTAGAGCGTTTCGAGATCGATCTGGCGCCGCCCTTCGGCAGCCGCGAAGTTCTCGGTATTGCGGCGGGCCTTGCCGCGCACGAAGAAGGGAATCTTCTTCAATTCGCGTTCGGCCTCGGCTGTCCACAGCGCGCCGCATTCGTCCGCCATTGCCGGTGCAGGGATGTCGGCAACCGGTGCTTCCGACACGTTATCAGTCACGGCTGCCTTGCGAGGCGAATGCGCTGCATGGTGCGATGCGCCGGCCTCGTCGGAGAATTCGAAATCCTCGCGGAACATGGTGAGCAGGTGCTCTTCCAGCCCCATCACCAGCGGATGCACCCAGGTGTCGAAGATCACATTCGCGCCCTCGAAGCCCATCTGGGGCGAGTGACGCGCTGGGAAATCCTGCACGTGGACCGGCGCGCTGATGACGGCGCAGGGGATGCCCAGCCGCTTGGCGATGTGGCGTTCCATCTGCGTGCCAAGCACCAGTTCGGGCGCGGCAGCGGCAATGGCATCTTCCACCGCGAGGTGATCATCGGTGATCAGCGCCTCGATCCCGCAGCGTGCGGCCTCGGCACGTACTTCGCGGGCGAATTCGCGGGCATAGCAGCCAAGACCGCAGACTTCGAAGCCCAGCTCCTCGCGTGCGATCCGGGCGGCGGCGACGGCGTGCGTGGCGTCACCAAAGATGAAGACGCGCTTGGAGGTCAGGTAGGTCGAATCGACCGACCGTGACCACCACGGCATCCGGGAAGAGGTGTCGCCGAGGGCAGGCGTGGGATCTGCACCTGCCAGCTCGGCGACGTCGGCAATGAAAGAGCGTGTAGCTCCCACGCCGATAGGGATGGTCCGCACAGCGGGCTGATCGAAAGTCTTTTCGAGCCAGCGGGCGGCCTCATCTGCTATTTCGGGATAGAGGACGATGTTGAAATCGGCCGCGCCGATGTTCTTGATGTCCTCAGGGGTGGCACCCAGCGGGGCGACGAGATTGATCTCGACATCCAGCAGGGCAAGAATCTTGCGGATCTCGACGAGATCGTCGCGGTGGCGGAAGCCGAGCGCCGTGGGGCCGAGAATGTTGGCGCGGGCCTTCCTGCCTTCGCGCGGCTCGCGCACCAGCGACTTGTCGGCGAGGTGGCGCACGATCTGGTAGAAGGTCTCCGCCGCGCCCCAGTGCTCCTTGCGCTGGTAGCTCGGCAGTTCGAGCGCGATCGCGGGGCAGGGCAGACCCATCGCCTCGGACAGACCGCCGGGATCGTCCTGGATCAGTTCCGCGGTGCAGGACGCGCCGACGATTATCGCCTGCGGGTTGAAGCGCGTCACCGCCTCACGCGCGGCATCCTGGAAGATCTGCGCCGTGTCCTTGCCGAGATCGCGCGCCTCGAAGGTGGTGTAGGTGACGGGCGGGCGCTTGCCGCGCCGCTCGATCATGGTGAAGAGCAGATCGGCATAGGTGTCGCCCTGCGGCGCATGGAGGACGTAGTGCAGCTTCTCCATCGCGGTCGCGACGCGCATCGCGCCGACATGGGGCGGGCCTTCATAGGTCCAGACCGCAAGCTGCATCGCCTAGACCTCCAGCATGTCGCGCCGCCGCAAGGGCCGGGCAAAGAGTTCGGCGAGATCGGCGGCCTGGTCGAAGCCGTGGATCGGCGAGAAGACGAGTTCGATGGCCCACTTGGTGGTGAAGCCCTCGGCCTCGAGCGGGTTGGCGAGGCCGAGGCCGCACACCGTGATGTCGGGCCGGTCGGCGCGCACCCGGTCGAGCTGGCGCTCGACATGCTGGCCCTCGCTGATGCGGACCTGCGGCCCGATCAGGTCGAGTTCCCGCGCGAGGTGCGCGCGGTGGAGATAGGGCGTGCCGACCTCCACCAGCTCCATTCCGAGCTCGTTCTGGAGGAAGCGCGCGAGCGGCACCTCGAGCTGCGAATCCGGCAGGAAGCTGATGCGCTTGCCCGCAAGCTGGCCGCGCAGCTTGGCGAGCGCCTTGTGCGCGCGCTCGCGGCCCGGGGCGAGCACGCGCTCGATCTGCGCCTCGTCGATCCCGAACTCGCGCGCCGCGGCGGCGAGCCAGTCGCTGGTGCCTTGGGCGCCGAACGGGAACAGTGCGTCGATCCGCCGCGCGCCGCGATCCTCGAGCGCCATCGCGGTTTCGGCGAGGAAGGGCTGGGCGAGGATGTAGCGGGTGTTCGGCCCGACGGCGGGCAGGTCGCGGGCATTGCGCGCGGGCAGCACGCCGACCTTGGCGATGCCGAGTTCGCCGAAGAGCCGCAGGAACTGGTCCTCGACGATGTCGGGCAGGCTGCCGACGATCAGCAGTTCCTTGGCCGCATCGGCGGGCACGACGGGCATCACCGGCACCAGCGCGGCGAGGCAGGCATCCTCGCCCTCCGTGAAGGTCGTCTCGATGCCGCT